>JBPBPY010000433.1:0-4641 GCA_050954505.1 Janthinobacterium lividum | reverse complement strand
GATCAGCGCGGTCTCTTCCGTGTTGCGGATGATCTGCTCGAGGGACCAGCCTGCGTGGACGGTCTCATCGAGGGAACGTATTGCCGCATCCTGCCTGTCCTTGCCGAATACAAACAGCAGTTGAAACATCTGGCGCAGCAGGGGTGCATCCTTGCGCGCGATAACGTACCAGATTTCCCTGGATGCCCAGTCTCTGAACATGCCTGGAATGTCGACACGCAAGCGGTTTTGCATCAGCGCAATCTGCAGGCCTGACAATTCACCGGTCGGATTTTCCAATGGAGAAATACCGAAGTCCAGGCCCAGTTTGATCTTGTCCTTGTTGCCAGTGCGCACAGCCGTGGTAAACACCTTCAGATTCAGCGCACGGTCGTCTTCGGTCACCGCATTGGCGATATAGGGTTTGAGTTCCCGTATCTCTTGGTCCTCCAGCTCTTGCTTGTCCAACTTTTCAAACCCCCGTACCGCGCTTTCGGCGATCGCCGGGTTGACCATCTGCACGCCTGATGCCGCGCCTGGACTGCGCACTGGAACAAGTTCGACCGGTTTGACCGACGGTGCCGTGACGACTGGCGGCGCGGCAGCAAGAGGTGCTGCAGCAAAGCCCGTTGCCTGCGGGTAGTTCATTGGCGGCTGAGCCTGGAACGCCAGACCCTGGTAGGCTGGAAATGGCTGCATCAGGCTCGAGGGATATTGCTGCTGTTGTTGAAAGTACGGATTCATCTGCTGCATGTACAGCCATTGCTGGTACTGCATGTTCAGCATTTGCTGTTGCTGAATCGCCAAGATCTGCAAATGCATCTGCTCTTGCATCTGCGACTGCGACTGCGACAGCGACAGCGGGACCATCTGCGGCTGCGGCGGCATGGGCTGCCGCACATGCATGGTTGGCTGCTGCCATTGTTGCTGGTCGGGCGATGTCGGCAATGTCGGCAATGTCGGCAATGTCGGCAAGACGAGCGACTCGGCAGGAGTCTGATGTGGAGAACTATCTCCGGGCCTGCCTGCAGTGGGCGATTGCGGATTGACAGTGCTGTTGACTCGGCTGGTGTGATTCATGATTTACCTCGGAAGATAGCTGGTCGGCCGGAATGGAAGACTGGCGCGCAACTATTTTTATGGAGGCTTGGAACCGGAACCAGCTTTGTAAACAAAACATTCGTTTCGTTAATAATTCAAGCGGCGCGGCAGCGCTTTGCGGCGCATCCACCAGGCGCGCGACCAGCCGTTCAGTCCGAGCCAGGCGATTTTTTCTTCGCCCGCGGGTGGGCGCCATCGTAGACTTTTGCCAAATGCATGAAATCAAGCGAGGTATATACCTGGGTCGAGGTGATCGAGGCATGGCCGAGCATTTCCTGCACCGCACGCAAGTCGCCGGAGGATTGCAGCACATGGGAAGCAAACGAATGGCGCAGCATGTGAGGATGCACATTGGCAGGAATGCCGACGGCTTCGGCATGTGCCTTCAAGCGCAGCTGCACCACCCGCACCGACATGCGCCGGCCACGCTGGTTGAGGAACAGCGCACGCTGGTCGTCTGGCGCCGCACTGATGGCCAGGGACTGCCTTGCAGCGAGCCAGGTTGCCAGCGCCGCGAGCGCCTTTTCACCCACCGGCACGCGGCGCTGCTTGCCGCCCTTGCCGGTAACGACCACTTCGGCCGAGTCAAGATCAAGCCAGCTTGTCGAGGCCGGGCTGCCGGTGGCCGCATGGGCGGCAAGATGGCGCCGGTCCAGCGCCACCAGTTCGGAGACCCGCAGGCCGCTGGAATACAGCAGTTCGAACATCGCCAGGTCGCACACGGCAGCCGCATCGGCGCTTGCTGCACCGGCATCGGCAGCGCCGTTGCCGTCCTGCGAACCATGGTTGACCATGGCGGCGCTGGGCGCTGCGGTTGACTGGGGAACGGCAAGGTTGTCCGGCTCGGCAGGGTGCGCGGTGTTGCCCGGTTTGGCCGTTGCCGCGCGGCCGGTACCGTACTGCGCTTGCATCTGCACCGGCTGCTGCACGGTACGCACTGCATCATCGACCGAGAGTGCCTTGGGCAAGGGACGGGTTCGTTTGGGTGCCTTGACGCCATCGACCGGATTGGCTGTCAAGGTCTGCAGCCGGCTTTCAGCGTGGCGTTGGGGCTGATGAGGGTGAAGAGGCGCACACCCGTCCAGCGCCAGCCAGTTGTAGAAACCGCGCCAGGCCGACAGCATGCGTGCAATCGTGCGCGCATTCAGGCCGCGTCCATGCAAGCGGGCGGCAAAACCGCGCACCTGCTGATGGGTCAGCCCGGCAAACGAGGTCGGCTGCGGTTGCGCCGCCATGAGTTTGCCGAGCTCGGCCATGTCGCGCCGGTAGCTGGCAATGGTCAGCAGCGACAGCTGGCGCTGGCTGTGCAATTGCGCCAGCCAGCTCTCCACCAACTGTGGGTCCGTCGCCACTTGAACCGGTACCTGCGCCTGATCTTCGATCCTGGCCGCACTGGCCGCATTGGCCGCACTGGCCTCAGTGGCAAGGGTGCGCCCGTTCATCGAGTTATCCGGCTTGGCCAATGAAGGAATTCAGGCCAGCAGGCAGGTCAGTGCGGCGCTGCTGATGGCGGCAATGCGCACCAGGAAGTCGGTGCCCATGTCGTCGGTGAATCGTTCGGCATCGGGCGAACCCAGTACCAGCAAGCCGAAGGCCTGTCCAGGTTGTGCCAGACCGGCCTCATCCTTGATTTCGGTCCGCAGCGGAAGAATCGCCAGCGAGGCCACGCGCGGCGTGTCGTCAAGCCAGGTGGCGGCTTCGAAATCATTGTTGGCGCCGCAAAATGGCGTTGCCAGCGTGTCGGCAAAGCTGCGCGCTTCGGGCGAAACGCTGGCCGAATACCAGGTATGGGCATAGGCATCGGCCACACCCCAGATGCGCAGCGTGGCAAATGGAACGCTGAAGGTGGTGCGCAAGCCGTCGGCCAGCACGTGGGGCAGGTCGACGTCATTGCGCGCCATCAGCAGATCACGGGTCCAGGCCTGGAAACGATCGGCCAGCGTATCATTTTCCTGGCCAATGCGCATCAGTCCGGCCAGGCGCAGTTCGAAGGCCTTGACCTTTTCGCGCAGCACCTCCATCTGCCGCTCCTGCAGCGACATCGTGCGGCCGCCCAAGGCACTGGAGAGGCGGATCTTCGACAGCAGTTCGGCATGTTCTTCAAAGAATTGGGGATTGCTGGCGAGGTAATCTGCAATGGCGTCGGTATCGAATGTGGTGGTCATGGTTTGCCTGATGGGTACGGAAGAAGGGCGGCGCGCAACGCGGCGCCGCCTGACTGTGTTACGGAATTGATCGGGTTTTCAAGCGGATGATCAAGCGGATGTTCAAGCGAGCTTCAGATCGAGTTCGATCTCGCCTTCGAAGACCGAGACCGCAGGGCCGCTGAGCATGACGGGAAAGCCGATGCCATCCCAGGCAATCGTCAGTTCGCCGCCATGGGTGGCCACAGTGACCGGGCTGTCAAGCAGGCCGCGCTCGATGCCGGCCACGACCGCCGCGCAGGCACCGGTGCCGCAGGCCAGGGTTTCACCGGCACCGCGTTCAAAGACCCGCAGGCTGATCTGGTGGCGCCCGACGATTTGCATGAAGCCGGCATTGACCCGCTTGGGAAAGCGCGGGTGGTTTTCGATCAGCGGCCCCTGGCTGGCAACCGGCGCGCTGGCGCTGTCGGCCACCACCTGCACTGCATGCGGGTTGCCCATCGAAACCACGCTGACCCAGACAGTGGTATCGTCGAGCTCGAGCGGCCAGAGCCAAGCTGCGCCCTCGCGCCTGCTTTCCAGACCGGCGTCCGAAAACGGCACTTTTGCCGGCTCCAGCACCGGCGCCCCCATGTCGACAGTGATGCTGCCACTGTCTTCCAGGCGCGGTTCGATCATGCCGGCCATGGTCTCGACGCGGATCTGGCGCTTGTCGGTCAAGCCCTTGTCGGTGACGAAGCGGGCAAACGCGCGCGCGCCATTGCCGCACTGTTCGACTTCACCGCCGTCGGCGTTATAGATGCGATAACGGAAATCGGCACCGGCAACAGTCGGTGTCTCGACCACCAGCATCTGGTCGGCGCCGATGCCGAAACGGCGGTCGGCCAGTGCCTTCCACTGTGCCGGTGAAAAGTCGATATCCTGGCTGATGGCATCGATGACAATAAAGTCATTGCCAGCGCCATGCATTTTCGTGAACTTGAGTTTCATGGCGAGATTATATGCTTTCCTGGCGGCTCGCTGGCCGCAGGCTGCCACGGCGCAGACCCCTGGGCAGGCGCCGCAATGCGGGCCGGGTTGCCGATGGCGCGCATGCCATCCGGCACGTTGCGAAAACAGGCCGCGCCGAGTTCGATCACCGCAGCGGGCCCGACCGTGATGCCTTTGGCCAGTGTGGCATTGGCATTGATCACCACGCCTTCGCCAACGGTGACATAGCCGGCCAGGTAGGCAGCGGGATTGATCATGACATGGTCACCGGTGCGTGCGTCGTGGCCGATGATGGCATGATGCATCAGGAAATTGTGCTGCCCCAGTTCGCAGCGTGCGCCAATCTGCACGCCATGTCCGACCACGCTGCCGGCACCGAGCCGGGCCGAGGGCGAAATCACTGCGCTCGGCAGCACCATCGGCGGCG
>JBPBPY010000458.1:0-4648 GCA_050954505.1 Janthinobacterium lividum | reverse complement strand
AGCGATTTGCAATTTGCTTCACGATCGCCAATCAAGGTATCGAGTTCAATGGCCATGATCTTCATCTCGTTGGCCATTTCCAGTGTTTGCGGAAATTGCGCCGCGTGAAAACAGCGCGTGGCATTCTTGAGTCTGGCAGCAATCTGCAGGCTCAGTTCATGTGCCTGTTCGCACACTGCGCTGGCACGCAGCAGTTTGGCCAGGTGTTTGTCCTGCTTGCGAATGGCATCTTTTGAAAACACAGCGGCCAGGTCCTTATAGTCGCCACGCAGCACCTTGAACTGGACCGGGTCACCGGAAAACCGTGACAGCTCCGGCCAGGGATAAGGTGCGCGCGGCTGGTCGATGACACTGCGTCGCTGCGACAAACGCGGTGCATTGGGGGCATGGGCTAAGCCGGGCGATGTGACAACCGGTCCTGGCGACTGCACCCGTGCCATGTCGAGGTTGAATCGTGGGCCCTGCGCCGCACCGGCAAGCCGGTAGGGTGGCGGTGCGGCCTGGGCGGTATCGGGCAAGTCGAGTTTGAATGCGACCCGGGGCGAGGCCGGTGGTAAATGCAAACGCCGGCTCGAACCCAGGTCTTTGCGGGAAATCCGATCACTCATTGCTTGTCCTTGACAGAGAGAGGCTGCACATTCTGCCGCGCCGGGCGGCTCGGGACATCTGCAGGCAATGGTACCGATGGCACCGATGATTGCGCCAGAGCGTCCTGCTGCGGCTGGCGCGGTGAAACCGGCGCGCTTTGCACACCTGACTGGCGTGGCAGTCGGATTGAAAACCGGGTACGGATCAAGGTTTGGGTCGGCACGGCTGGGAGCGCTGCCGGCGTGAGCGCCGGGTTGGCCGGGGAGACCGTTGGCCTGGACACGGACTGCGGCAAACGAAATGAAATCGGCTTGATCGAAATCCGTTCGACATACCTGGGTGGCTTGGCAGTTTTGCCAAGTGCGGCGCGCGGACTGAGGTTTTCACGCACCGTCAGGGATTGCAAAGCGCGGCCCAGGATCTTGATGCAGTACCAGTTCAGGTTGCGGGCATTGAACAATGCCACCTGCTCGGTGGCCGTCCAGGTGCTTTCTGCACACAGATTGATGAACTTTGCTTCCAGCCTGAAGGCATGGGCACGCGCCACATCGGTTTCATTCAAGGCCATGAGATTGCTGACAAGGAAATACTCATTGAGCCGTTGCAGGCTGATGCGCAGGGCACGTGCAAGCGAAACCATTTCGGGCTTCCACGGTTGCTTGGCAAAGCGGGAAAATCCAAGAAACTGCAGTACACCGTCATTGTATTTTTGCAGCTCCCGGAATTCCGCTGGCGTACCGCTGAACCAATGTAATTGTGCCGAAGCAAGGCCGACCACTTCCCGCGTCGGTGTTGCCGAATTCGATGGCCTGTCGCTGGCAAAGGCCGGGTTCCTGGGGCTTGCGGGTGCAGAGGCCGGCGCTTGCAAGCGCTGGCGCGAACGTGACAGACGCAGCGTGCGCACACCATCCATTGGTGCCTTGCGCTGCCTGAACGATGGTGCCTGCGGGTTGACCAGGACCGGACTCGACAGCGCCCGCGCACGCGGCGATGTGATGGCGACTGGCTCGCTGGGTACCGATGCAGGCTGGCGGTTCACGCTTGCCTCATGGCGCAGCGGCTGCCCGGGGTTTGGCAGCGCAGGTGCAGCTGTTGATGGCGCCTTTTCGGCATCGCTTGCCAATCCCAGTCCCGGAGCCGGCATCAAGTGTTCCAGCTCGTTGATGGAGGTAAACTGCTCCACATTCAAAACGCCTTGACCGCTGCAGGACTTGATCAATTTATCGAGTTCATCATCGGATTCGGCACTCGCAGACATACTTTCGCTGCGTGGTGAGCGCAAGGGCAATGCCGGTCGCGGCAGATAGGTGGCAACCGGTTCGAACAGGCTGTCGAGGTCTGCCACACTGGCTGCGAAAGACGAGCTCAGGGCCAGCTTGTGCAAATCGCGCTGCAGGGTATCGAACAAGTGCCAAACCTTTTCCGTGCAATACGGTTTGATGGTCTGGCACAGCGACTTGGCAATGGCCAGCGCCTGCTCTGCATTCTGTGTAATTTGCGGGCGCTGTGAAAATAGCGAAGAAATCGTCTGGCGTTTTGGCGATTCGGTACGTGTCAACAACTGGCGCATGTTGTCGATGTCCTGCTTGATGCGCCTTTCCAAGATGTCGAGATTCCTGATTTGCGTTGCCACTTCCGTGGCATCACGCGCCGCATTCCACAACGTTTCCAGATAGTGCAACACGGCTGCCAGCTGTTGCGCAGATGAATCCGTCTCCAGCATGTCGAAACGGGGCAGTTCCGCTTCAAAAGCATTCAACGGCAGGGCACGGCTGCTGGCCTGGCGCGGCAAACTCGAAATCTTGTTGCGGGAATGCACGCCCGGCGGTGCTGAAGCACGCCGGGCCGGCGATGTGGGAGAAACGGCTCGGCCCACCTGATGGTCGACCAAAAGCGAACCTGCCGGCGAGCCGGCCGATGCGCCGGCGTGCACCTGCGGTGGACTGTCTGAAGCGGCCGGATGATACCTGCTCACACTTGCACTTGCAGTTGTACTCAACATTCCTTGATCCTTTTGTTGATGGTGAAGCTGCGACGTTCGTGGAAAACGACGGCGATGACATGTTTGCCAAGGCACCTTTGGTCGTCAAAGTATGCAGGCAAGGACTTGTCAGGCCATACAAATTCGAGGCGACCGGAGTGAGTAACCGATTGCTGTTTCAGGTTCCAGGAAAAATGCGTGCAGGCTGCGCCATCGGCAAGCAACGCCGGACGGTTTGCAAAACGCCTGCAAACTTTGGCGCCCGGCATTTCATCGGCGCGCGACGGGCATTCGACAGCGTGCAGACACTGCAGACGACGAACCTGCCGCAATAAAAGCGCATGCTGCACATGCCATTGAAGATGGGGTTGAACATCCAGTGGCCCGGGGTCAACGGTCCTTTGTCCAAACATTCTGGCGCGACGTTACGCGCAATTACGCCATTACTGGCAATGCTGAATTCTCCCGGCATCAATCAAATCCGCAGTCCCGATTCAAACAGCAATGCACGATTGAAAAATCTGGTCCAGGCACTTATAAGGAAGCCGTTGCGCAATTTGGCAAGCTGTTTCAAACATTGCGTGTGGACCTGGCAGCCCCTTTGGGCTCCTTGTATCCCACCGAGAAGTTGCTCCGTGCACCGGGTTATGAAGAAGCGTCCAATGCCGTCTCTTACTTCATCAAAATGCATGTCGGGACAACTTTCAACCGATTGGTCACAGCCCTGACATCCGATGCGACGCCTGCAAGCCGCCTGCTGGCCGTCAAATATCTAGGTGAGTGCTTTTCGACCAGTAATGCTGAAGATGCCATCAATTCGTTGATGGAAGTATTCCAGGAGTTTTCTTCCACTCAATTGGAGGACCTGATGTTTGAAGTCAATGCGCTGCAATTCCATCCGCAATTCGACACCATGCGCCGCCAACATGATGCAAATGCTGACACCGTTCATCCAGCGGATTTGCTCGATTCCTTATTGTTGGCAATCAAGAATAAACTTAACCTTGTCCTCGTCGGCGAAGCGGCCAATGCACGAATCAGCGCCGTGAGAGAACAGGAGGAACGCATTTGGCAACAGCGGATGCTTGAAAGGGAAGCATTGCACCAACAGCGGGAGGCAGAGGCGCAGGCATTGCGCCAGCAGCAGGAAGCGGTCAGGGTTCGACAACAGCAGCTTGCACAGCAGGCAGCGACTCTGGCTTTGGCGCAGAAGGCGCAAGTCAAACTCGAAACCGACACCACCCACGAGTTGAAATTGTTTCTCGGATGCTACAAAGACGAACTGGCCTTCAGCCCCGGGAACGCAGCGAAGGTTCTGTCAAGATTGACGGAAATGCTCGAGACCGCAGAACCTGAGGTTGCCGAAAAATGTTACAGGATGGACTTGACAGCGCCTGGAAACATTACTCGGACGATGAAAAATCGATCATTCGTAAAAACATTTCCGATCTCCAGCCTGCCAGCAGAAAAAAAGTGCGCAATCCAGCAGTAGTGAAAAACCAACAATCGATCCTGACCGTGATCCAAAATCTTGTTGCAACGCAGTTTGCCGGTTTGGAGATTGACAGGAAGCGGCGTGAATAACGTTGGCTCGACCCGGTGATGCGGATAGTGCAAGCCTGGAAATGGGGGAAATCCTGTCGGGAATTACACTGAAAATGCGTCGCAAGGACAGGCTGGTTTTCAGTTGGAAATCAGCTTGGGGTCAGCACGAAGTAGAGTGGTATTCGACAGGCATTCAACACGCATTCAACACGCATTCAACAGACAATCAACAGACAATCAACAGACAATCAACAGGCAAACACCGCTTGCCGATTGCCGTGGAAACAGCTGAAAAAAATGGCAAATGCCGGCAACGATCATGCTGCCGGCGTTTGCCATGGACTTGAGGCGTTTGCCGCGGCACCGCCTCAGTGCTGCTGCCCACCGCCGAGGTAGGCTGCCTGCACCGCCGGATCATTCATCAGCTTGTGCGCCTCGCCCTGCACCGAGATGCGGCCGTTTTCCAGCACATAGCCATAGTCCGCGACATTCAGGGCGGCGGCGGCAAACTGCTCCACCAGCAGCATCGTCACG
>JBPBPY010000392.1:0-4650 GCA_050954505.1 Janthinobacterium lividum | reverse complement strand
TGCCCATCAAGGGAATCGCATAGTGCGGGTCATACCAGGGCGCCGGACGTATGGCGGTGAGCAATGCCAGCGCCACGGTCAGCACTGCCGTGGCGCTGACGACGAGGGCGCTGAGGCCATAACTGCGCATGCCCGCCAGGCGCCGCTGCGGACGCACTGCCACTTCGCGCGCCGCTGCCGCAATCATCAGCACGATCACGCCCAGCGTGGCCCAGGCCGAAGCGGAAGAAAACACCAGGCGCAGCAGGTAGCCGACCAGCAGCAGCTGAACCACCATGCGCGCGGCGGCGAGCAGTACCTGCCGGTGCTGGCGCAGGCCAAGGGCGATTGAAATGCCCGCATTGAGCAGCACCAGGGTAGCGGCAATTCACAGGTCGGCAGCGTCGAGATGGATGACATTCATGACGGCATCCTGGCGCCAATGCGCAGCTCGCGGTCGCCCATGCGTACTGCCTGCTCCAGCGAATGGGTGACCAGCACGATGGCCAGGCCAGTCTCCAGCCGCTGCTGCAGCAAGGTCTCGACCATCAGCACGCTGGCCTGATCGAGCGCGGCAGTCGGTTCATCGAGCAGCAGCACACGCGGATGGTTCACCAGCGAGCGCACCAATGCCATGCGCTGGCGTTCGCCGGTCGACAGCAGCGTGATCTCGCGTTCGAGATGTGTGCCGTCCAGTCCCACCAAGGGCAGCAGCGCCAGGGTGTCGCGGCGCTGCGGCGCCGTGAAATGGGCCGCCGCTGTGGTTTCCCACCAGGCCGGCTTGGCCCCCTGGAAGACCACCATGCGCCGCCACGCAGGGGCGCTCACGCTCCCGCGCTCGACGCCATCGAGGCGCACGTCGCCAAGATTGGGGTCGAGATCGGCCAGCATGCGCAGCAGCAGGCTTTTGCCGGCACCCGATGGACCGCGCACCACCAGGCATTCGCCGGCGGCCAGCGTGAAGGAAAAGGGACCGGCGTGCAGCGAGTGCAGATTGCGCACGGTGAAAAAATCTTCTACCGAAGACTGCGCGGCAGTTTCAGGGGGATTCAATTGCGCTGACATCAAATGCTGGTTCCCGGCGTAGCCGCTTTTTTTCGATGCATGACACTGTACAGCACCGGCATGATGACCAGCACCAGCGGCAATTGCACCAGCAGGCCCGAGAGGATGGCAATGGCCAGGGGCTGCTGCATTTCCGAACACTCGCCCAGCGCCAGCGCCAGCCCCAGCGGCAGCAGTGCAGCAGTTTTACCGGGTAAGGATTGTGCAGTTTGCCGCGCATGCGCCGGATGGCAACCTCAACCACGTTCGTGTCCGAATCGAAATTCATATCCCTTACCTGGTCGGCAATCACGGTACGCGACAGCATTTCCCCTGCCCGCCGCAGCAACAGACTGAGCAAGGCAAATTCCTTGGGTGTGAAGTCGATTCGGTCAGAGCCGCGGCTGGCCCGGTGCTTGAGCAGGTCGAGCTTCAGATCAGCCGGTTCAAAGCAGGTCGTTCATTCGTTTACGTAAACGTGCCTGCCAAATTCATCGTGCTTCCGCCTTGCCCTCACTGTTGCGATACGCAAGTTGATACAACAGCGGCAGCACCAGCAAGGTCAGCAAGGTCGATGAAAGGATGCCGCCGATGACAACGGTGGCCAGAGGCCGCTGCACCTCGGCGCCTGTGCCGGTGGCAATGGCCATCGGCACAAACCCGAGCGATGCCACCAACGCGGTCATCAGCACCGGCCGCAGCCGCGTCAACGCGCCTTCACGTACGGCATCGGTCAAGGCATGGCCTTGCTCACGCAAGCCGCTGATGAAGGACACCATTACCAGTCCGTTCAGTACGGCCACGCCTGACAGCGCAATGAAACCGATGGCCGCCGAGATCGACATCGGGATATACCGCAGCCACAGCGCGACAACTCCGCCGGTCAAGGCGAACGGTATGCCGGAAAACACCAGCAAGCCATTTTTCAGACTGCCGAACATGGCAAACAGCAAGGTCATCACCAGCAGCAAGGCTAGCGGCACGACGATTTTCAAACGCTGTGTCGCTGATTGAAGCTGCTCGAACTGCCCGCCCCAGGTCGTCCAGTAGCCGGCGGGCATCCTGACCTGGGCGCCGATGGCGGCTTCGGCATCTGCCACGAACGAGCTGATGTCCCGGCCCGCGACATTGGCACTGACGACGATTCGGCGTTTGCCCTCTTCACGGCTGATCTGGTTCGGGCCAGGCGCCAGGTCGAAACTGGCCACCTCACCCAGGGCAATGAATGCCGGACTCGCACCGGCAAGACCTGCCGCCGGCAAAGCCAGCGGCAATCGCTTGATGGTCTCGAGGTCATTGCGCAGATGCTCCGGCAGCCGCACGACGATATCGAAGCGCCGGTCCCCCTGGTACAAGGTCCCTGCTTCCTTGCCGCCGACAGCTGCAGAAACCACGTCCTGAATGTCGGCAACGTTGAGACCATGGCGCGCCGCTTTTTCACGGTCGATATTCACGCTCAGCATCGGCAAGCCAGTGGTCTGCTCGACTCTCACCTCCTTCGCTCCATTCACCTTGCCAATCGAGGCAGCAATTCGCGCTGCCGTTTCGTTGAGCACGGTCATGTCGTCGCCAAACAGCTTGACTGCCACATCGCTGCGCACGCCGGAGATCAGTTCGTTGAAGCGCAGCTGGATCGGCTGCGAGAATTCATAATTATTCCCGGGTATTCTTGCCACCTCCTGCTGGATTGCCGACAGCAATTGCGCCTGGGTCTTTTTCGGCGCGGGCCAGTCTTTCTCCGGTTTGAGCATGATGTAGCCATCGGAGATATTCGGCGGCATCGGGTCCGATGCGATTTCCGCCGTCCCGGTGCGCGCAAATACCCGGTTGATTTCCGGGAACGCCTCGACCAGGCGCTTCTCGATCTTTTGCTGCATCGCGACCGACTGGGTCAGGCTGGTGCCGGGAATGCGCAAGGCCTGAATGGCAAAGTCGCCCTCGTTCATGTTCGGCACGAACTCGCTGCCCAGACGGGCTGCCAGCAATCCCGACAGCGCGAGCACGACAAGGGCAATGGCCAGCGTGACCGGTTTGTTGGCCATGACGAAATCGAACAGTGGTGCATACAAACGCCTGGCGCCTCGGACCACGGCATTGTCTTTTTCGGCGACCCTGGCGCCGATGAACAGGGCAATTGCTGCAGGCACGAACGTAAACGACAGGATCATCGCGCCCAGCAATGCCAGCACGACGGTGATGGCCATTGGGTGAAACATGCGCCCTTCCACCCCGGTCAGAGCAAAGATCGGCAGGTAAACCACCATGTTGATCAGCTGGCCGAACAGCAGCGGCCGCTGTACCGATCGGGCTGCAGCGAACACTTCCTCGAAACGTTCGCTGCGGCTGAGCATGCGCCCGCGCTGCACCTGTGCATGCGCCAGCCGCGCGATGGCGGCTTCCGCCAGCACAATGGCTCCGTCGATCAGAATACCGAAATCCAGCGCACCGAGGCTCAGCAAATTGGCGCTGACCTTGTAGGTGACCATGCCGGTAAAGGTAAACAACATCGACAGTGGAATTACCAGCGCGGTAATGACCGCCGCACGTATGTTCCCCAGGAACAGTAACAGGATGGCGATCACCAGCACGGCGCCCTCCAGCAGGTTTTTCTTCACCGTGGCAATTGCCTTGTCGACCAGCACCGTGCGGTCATACACGGTTACTGCTCGGACGCCAGCCGGCAGGGTACGGTTGATGTCGGCCATCTTTTATCGACTGCCTGCGATACGGCGCGGCTGTTCTCACCGATGAGCATGAACACCGTGCCCAGCACGACTTCCCTGCCGTTTTCGGTTGCTGCGCCAGTGCGCAGCTCGCGCCCGATGAGGACGTCGGCAACATCGCGGATACGCACTGGCACGCCCTTGATATTGGCCACGATGATGGCGCCGATGTCATCCATGGAACGCACCTGTCCAGGCGCGCGCACCAGCAGCTGCTCGCCATTTTTTTCGATGTATCCTGCACCGGCGTTGCCATTGTTACGCTCCAGGGCGTTGACAAGCTCCTTGAGTGTCAAGCCATGGGAAGCCAGCCGCTGTGGATTGGGCGCCACCTGGTATTCCTTGTTGAAGCCACCGATGGAATTGATTTCGGTGACGCCCTGCACATAGCGCAACTGCGGCTTGATGATCCAGTCCTGGATTTCACGCAGGTCGGCGGCGGTGTAGGCGCTGCCATCCGCTTTCCTGGCGCCCTCTTTGGCTTCGACCGTCCAAAGGTAGATTTCGCCCAGTCCGGTGGAGATGGGCCCCATCGCAGGCGAGAGGCCCTCGGGCAGTTGCTGCCGGGCCTCCTGCAGCCGCTCGTTGACGAGCTGGCGGGCAAAATGAATATCGGTGCCATCCCGAAAAACCACCGTGATCTGCGACAGTCCATAACGCGACAGCGAGCGCGTTTGCTGCAGGTTCGGCAAACCTGCCATGACCGTTTCCAGCGGATAGGTGACACGCTGCTCGGTCTCCAATGGCGAGTAGCCGGCAGCCGAGGTATTGATCTGGACCTGTACATTGGTGATGTCAGGTACTGCATCGATGGGCAGTTTTTGATAGTTGTAGACGCCGATGACAGCCATGCCGAATACAGCCAGCAGGACGATCCAGCGCTGCTCGACAGCGAAGCGGATGA
>JBPBPY010000381.1:0-4654 GCA_050954505.1 Janthinobacterium lividum | reverse complement strand
CCGGTGAAAAGGTCCAGACCGAGAAGGTGACCGCTGTCGGCCTGGTGACCAAGCCGCCTGCACGCTATACGGAAGCCACGCTGCTGTCGGCCATGGAAGGTGCCGGCAAGCTGATCGACGACGAGGAATTGCGCGACGCCATGGCTGGCAAGGGCCTGGGCACGCCGGCCACGCGGGCGGCCACCATCGAGGGCTTGATCAACGAGCGCTACATCATTCGCGAAGGCCGCGAAATGATGCCCACCGCCAAGGCTTTTCAGCTCATGACCCTGCTGCGCGGGCTGGGCGTCAACGAATTGACGGCCCCGGAACTGACCGGCGAATGGGAATACAAGCTCTCGCAAATGGAACGCGGCAAGATCAGCCGTGACGAGTTCATGCGCGAAATTGCGCAAATGACGCAGGTGATTGTCAAGCGCGCCAAGGAATACGACAACGATACCATCCCTGGCGACTACGCCACGCTGAAGACACCCTGTCCGAACTGTGCCAATATCGTCAAGGAAAACTACCGCCGGTTCGCCTGCACCAAGTGCGAATTTTCGATGAGCAAGACGCCGGGCAGCCGCCAGTTCGAAGTCGCCGAAGTCGAGGAATTGCTGACCAACCGCACCATCGGGCCACTGCAGGGTTTCCGTTCCAAGATGGGCCGGCCGTTTGCCGCCATCCTGAAAATTTCGCGCGATGAAGAAATCAAGAACTTCAAGCTGGAATTCGATTTTGGCCAGAACGATGGCGAAGGTGAAAACGGCGAAGGCGTCGATTTCACTGGACAGACCGCGCTCGGGCCTTGCCCGAAATGTACCCATGGCGTGTTTGAAATGGGTCTGGCGTATGTGTGCGAAAAGTCGGTGTCGAAACCCAAGGAATGTGATTTCCGTAGCGGCCGCATCATCCTGCAGCAGGAAATCCTGCCGGAACAAATGGTCAAGCTGCTCAACGATGGCAAGACCGACCTGTTGCCGGGCTTTGTGTCACAACGCACGCGCCGTCCCTTCAAGGCCTTCCTGGTCAAGGGCAAGGACGGCAAGGTCAGCTTCGAATTCGAGGAACGCAAGGCCAAGCCGCCTGCCAAAGGCAAGAGTAAGGCCGCTGCCGAAGCCGTCGATGGCGTGGCTGGCGATGTCGGCGATGCTGTCGCTGCCATTGAAACCGCTGCGAAGGGTGGCACCAGGCCAGCGGCCAAGGTTGCAGCGAAAAAAGCGCCAGCCCGGAAAACAGCAGCAAAGAAAAGTGTCGTGAAAAAGCCCGCGGTCAAAAAACCGGCGGCCAAAAAAATCGCCACCAAAAAAGCGGCCTGACGACAAGCTGCTGGATTCCGGTGCCCTTGCCGCAGTCCAGCACCTTGTTCCATGCCGGCGCAGGCAGGGAGCCTGCGCCGTGGAGGTCCGCGAAACCAAAGCGCAACGATCAACGACACTGCAGTGGAAGTGGCAAGCACCGGGGTGCGCGTACGTGGGCGCCGGCGCCGGAATGCAGCGCTCGCTCAAGCGTTGCAGTCGCGCAGCGTTTGCGCTGAAGGCTGCTGGATCAATCAGTCTTCCGAGCCTCTGCAACCGCTTTGATCCCAATCGACAGATGAAATGCAAATCGTACTGATCCCTTGATGTAAGACTGATCCGGGATATGTGTCCTATCCTCATGGCAACTGTTTCTGCAAACTGCGAATCGTCAGGAATTTTGCATGGTCAGGATTTATCCACATCGGCAGTTCTCAAAAAAATCAATGACTTGCCTGTCGTTGCATCGTCCGGCAGGCACGATTTCCGCAACACTGTTAAAGTCTTCAAGGGATTTTGCATCACCACCCCCGTCCGGTGGCTCATAGCCACTCAACATGAACCTCATGAAATGAATCAATTTTACGTATGACCTCCCGGGTCGTATGATGATGGTTCGTTACTACTACACGCAAAGGAAAACCATGTCACTCATTAACAGCACCATCAAGCCATTCAAGGCCACTGCTTACCACAATGGCAAGTTCATCGACGTTACCAATGAAGACTTGAAGGGCAAATGGTCGGTGTTCGTTTTCTATCCGGCAGATTTCACCTTTGTCTGCCCAACCGAACTGGGCGATCTGGCTGACAACTACGAAGAGTTCAAGAAGCTCGGCGTGGAAATCTACAGCGTGTCGACCGATACGCATTTCACCCACAAGGCATGGCACGACACGTCAGACACCATCGGCAAGCTGCAGTATCCAATGCTGGCCGATCCAACCCTGGCCCTGTCGCGCAACTTTGAAGTCCTGATCGAAGAAGAAGGCATGGCGCTGCGCGGCACCTTCGTCATCAATCCGGATGGCCAGATCAAGATCCTGGAAGTGCATGACAACGGCATTGGCCGCGATGCCAAGGAATTGCTGCGCAAGGTCCAGGCTGCCCAATACGTTGCGTCCCATCCAGGCGAAGTCTGCCCGGCCAAGTGGACACCAGGCGAAGAAAGCCTGACCCCTTCACTGGACCTGGTTGGCAAGATCTAAGCAACATCGTTTCAGGAAATGCCATGCCGTTGTGGGCGCTGACAAGCCAGGCTCACCGGGTCCACGCAGCAGGCACTTCCGAAACCGGCATCCTCACCGGGATGCTTGTAAAAAAACATTGCATCAGACCGGGCGCCGCGTGTGCCGCGTCCGGATGCTTTACCCGATTACCTGACGTGAAAGCGAGATCATTGTGCTTGATACCAAACTGCAAACCCAATTGAAGGCTTACCTGGAAAAGGTCAATCTGCCGATCGAGATCGTGGCCTCGCTGGGCGAGGATGCGAAATCGGGCGAGATGTTGACCTTGCTGCAGGAAGTCGTCGGCCTGACCGACAAGATCGGTTTGCAAGTACGCCATGATGACGCGGAACGCAAACCATCGTTTTCACTCAACCGTGTTGGCAGCGACATGGGCATCCGCTTTGCCGGTATTCCCATGGGCCATGAATTCACCTCGCTGGTGCTGGGCCTGTTGCAGGTTGGCGGCCATCCACCAAAGCTCGACGCTGATGTGATCGCCCAGATCGCTGCGCTCGACGGCGACTACCAGTTCGAAACCTATATTTCGCTGACGTGCCAGAACTGCCCCGAAGTCGTGCAGGCGCTCAACTTGATGGCGGTGCTCAATCCGCGCATCCGCCACGTCATGATCGACGGCGCGCTGTATCAGAACGAAGTCGAAGCGCGCCAGATCATGGCAGTGCCGACCGTGTTCCTGAATGGCCAGGTGTTTGGCCAGGGCCGCATGAGCGTGGAAGAAATCCTGGCCAAGCTCGATACCGGCTCGGTGCAGCGTGAAGCAGCCAAGCTCAATGCCCGTGCACCCTATGATGTATTGATCGTCGGTGGCGGTCCCGCCGGTGCCGCAGCGGCAGTGTATGCCGCGCGCAAGGGAATCCGCACAGGCGTGGTGGCCGAACGGTTTGGCGGCCAGGTGCTCGACACCATGGCGATTGAAAACTATATCTCGATTCCCGAGACCGAAGGACCGAAGTTTGCTGCCGCCCTGGAGCAGCATGTGCGGGCCTACGATGTCGACGTGATCAATCAGCAGCGCGCGGAAAAATTGGCCATTGCCGATGAAATGGTCGAGGTCACCCTGGCCAGCGGCGCAGTGTTGAAGGCAAAGTCGGTGATCCTGGCGACAGGCGCGCGCTGGCGCAAGATGAATGTTCCTGGTGAACAGGAATACATGAACCGTGGCGTGGCTTACTGCCCGCACTGCGATGGGCCGCTGTTCAAGGGCAAGCGCGTCTCGGTGGTTGGCGGTGGCAATTCCGGTGTCGAGGCAGCGATCGACCTGGCCGGCCTGGCCAGCCATGTGACGCTGCTCGAATTTGCCGGCGAGTTGCGCGCAGATGCAGTCCTGCAACGCAAGCTGCACAGCCTGAAAAATGTCACCGTGCTCACCAATGCCAAGACCACTCTCGTGCATGGCGATGGCAGCAAGGTCAATGGCTTGAGTTATGTCGACCTGAAGTCCGATGAAACCCGACACCTGGACATGGATGGCATCTTCGTGCAAATCGGCCTGGTGCCGAATACGGAATGGCTCAAGGGTTCGATCGAGCTCTCGCGTCATGGCGAAATCGAGGTCGACCGCCGTGGCGGCACTTCATTGCCCGGCGTGTTTGCTGCCGGCGATGTCACCACCGTGCCCTTCAAGCAGATCGTCATTGCTGCAGGCGAAGGTTCAAAAGCGGCATTGAGTGCATTCGATCACTTGATCCGCACGTCGGCACCGTCGGAAGCAGCTGCCTGATTCCGTGGCACAGAACCGTCTGCATGAATTTGCTGCTTGCACCAGCAGATCGAGCCAACTGCTTGAATCAGCGGCATGAATCAGCTGCTTGATTCAGCTGACCAAGCCAGCTGACTGAGCCAGCCTCGGCATGCAGACGACTTTCGCAGCGCGGCGTCAACATGCCGTACCTGTCGGGATCCGCATCACCAATCACGCCCGGCCCGGTTGCTCGTTCAGCCTGGTCGGGCGTGCCGCATGTGCAAACTGCCTCGAACATGCGCCTGCATTGTTTTGACTGGCAGGTACAATGGGTTCATGGACCTGACCCTGTTCGACCTCGAGCGCGCCATCAATTACTGGCGTATCAAAAAACCCTCGCTTGGTGAGGAAAGCAGCCTGTCTGCCGAAGTCAACGCGCT
>JBPBPY010000203.1:0-4669 GCA_050954505.1 Janthinobacterium lividum | reverse complement strand
TGACTTCCAGTGCAAAGCGCAGAGCAATGCCGGCCAGCGGATGATTGCCGTCCAGGACCACCTTGTCGTCGGCGATTTCGGTCACGGTAAACACCACCGCTTCATCGGAATCTTCTTCCTCGTCACCGGAATCGTCCGGCATGCCTTCGAACTGCATGCCCACTTCCAGCGGTGTCGGCAAGCGGTTGCGCGGTTCGACCTTGACGAGGTCGGCATCATATTCGCCGAACGCGTCTTCCGGCTCCACCTGGATTTCAACCGCGTAACCGGCGACCTGTCCTTCCAGCGCTTCTTCAATCTTTGGCAGGGTATTGCCGAAGCCGCCATGCAGATAAACCATCGGATCGCCGCCCTCTTCGATCATGTTGCCTTGGGCATCCGATAATTTGTAGTTCACGGCAACAACCGTGTTTTTGCCAATTTTCATGCTGGTCATGGTGAGCCCTTTCGATGTATTCCGGAGAATTATACCCCGGCTTGTTGTCGGCTTGAGTCAGACAAAGCGCATCCACGCGGCAAATTTCTGCCCGGTGCGCCGGCGTTTTCTGGTGCTTCGCCGTCACCTATATAATCAGGTCCCGGCCCTGCGGCGTCAATCGAATCGAACGCCTTTTCACTGCTGCGCGGTATGCCGCCCGAAACTCCCATCGCATCTGGAACCAAGAATGAAAACACTGACACTACTGGGCGGTTTGACTGCCGAGCGCTTCATGCAGGAATACTGGCACAAGAAACCGCTGCTGATCCGCCAGGCGATTCCGGGCATGCAGGCCGTGCTGGAGCGCGACGCGCTGTTTGCGCTGGCGCAGCAGGACGATGTCGAGTCGCGCCTGGTGACGCACTTCAATCAGGCCTGGAAAATGCAGAGCGGTCCGCTCGATGCCTTGCCGGCCTTGACGAAAAAAGCCTGGACATTGCTGGTTCAGGGCGTGAATCTGCATGACGACAATGCCGACGCACTGCTGCGCCAGTTCCGCTTTCTTCCCGATGCGCGACTCGATGATTTGATGATCAGCTATGCCAGCGATGGCGGTGGTGTCGGCCCCCATGTCGATTCCTACGATGTGTTCCTGCTCCAGGCCCATGGACAGCGGCGCTGGTCGATCGGTCCGGTGCGCGATGCCACGCTGGTGGACAACGTGCCGCTGAAAATCCTGCGCCATTTCGATGCCGAAGAAAGCTTCGTGCTCGAACCCGGCGACATGCTGTACCTGCCACCACACTATGCCCACGATGGCGTGGCCATCGGTGAATGCATGACCTGCTCGATCGGTTTCCGGGCGCCGGAATTCCAGGAACTCGGCAATGCCTTCCTGCAGTTCATGGCCGACAGCATCGACCTGCCAGGCCGCTATGCCGATGCCGATGCCGGCGCGGTCAGCAGTCCGGCGGAAATCCCGCAAGCCATGCTCGCGCAGGTGGCAAGCGAACTCGACAAGATGCGCTTCACACCGGACGACATCGCCATCTTCCTCGGACAGTACCTTTCCGAGCCAAAGGCCAGCGTGGTTTTCGAGCCACCGGCGCGGCGCATGGCATTGGCCGCGTTTGCCCGCAGTGCTGCAAAACAGGGCGTCAAACTGGTGCGCAAGTCGCAGATGCTGTATCGCGGGGAGCATGTGTTCATCAATGGTGAATCGTTCGCCGTCAGCAGCATTGATCTCGTTCCGCTGGCGCAACTGGCCGACCAGCGCGAGCTCGATGGTCCGACCGTGGCTGGCGTCTCCGGCGATGTGCTGGAAGCGCTGCACATGTGGCATCAGGATGGCTGGCTGGCATTGGCAGGAAAACAATTGGAGGCGCTGCGCTGCGAAAGAAGCTCCTCATGCGGCGCTTTGCAAACCTAGAGCAAACGCAAACCATCCCCACTCTGGCGCGCAATGTCGGGCACGGTTGACGATAATGGCGCAGCATCGCATGAAACACATGCTCAACTATGTGTGTGAAAGAAGATATCAGCTATAATCGCGGGTTAGGAAGTTTTCGCTTTGTCGCAACGCGACAATTGTCGCGAAAAAAGCTGCGAAGACGGCCTATAGAGCGATAATTACCGGTAATTATTCATCGCAAAATTTTGTCTATTTATTTGAAGGAAAACTCATGAAAAAAACACTGCTGATCGCGTCCCTGATGGTTGTCGCACTGGCTGCTTGCAGCAAAAAAGAAGAAGTCGTTGCTCCTCCTGCAGCCGTCGTCGCTCCAGCACCAGAAGCCGCTCCATCGGCAATGGCTCCTGCTGCTGCACCAGCTGACGCTGCTGCTGCTGCTTCGACCGCTGCTTCGGCTGCTTCGGACGCAGCTGCTGCTGCTTCGACCGCCGCTTCGGCTGCTTCGGATGCTGCTGCTGCTCCAGCAACCAAGTAATTGCAGTAGCTCGCAATCGCTTCGGCGTTGCACATGAAAAAACCGACTCCAGGGTCGGTTTTTTTACGCCTGCGTTTTCACGTTTTCAGCGTTGGTGCCATCGTCAACACCACGATCACGGTCACCAAACGTTGACCGCAATACATCAGCTTGGACGCCAACTCACGCCGCCGTTTCACGCCGCCATTTCCACCCAGGCAAAGCCTTCTTCCTGGCAGGCGATGAGGATTTCGAAACGTTCAGCGCCGACCACATTCGACAGCGCCTGCAGGGCCAGCTCGCGCGTATTGTTCTGCTTGCTCAAATGGGCGCCCACGACCTTGCGCAAGCGCGACTGGTCGAGTGCGGCGAGAATTTCCGCAGCGGTCTGGTTGGACAGGTGGCCATAGTCGCCGCCGATACGCTGCTTGAGTGAATACGGATAGGCAGACTGCGCCAGCATGTCACGGTCATGATTGCATTCAAGCAGCAATGCATCGCAGGCACCGAGCATGCGTACCAGATGCGGCGTCGACTGACCGGCGTCGGTCAGCACACCCAGGCGCGTGGAACCATCGCTGGCAACATACTGGATCGGTTCGCGTGCATCGTGCGGCACGGTGTAAGGGGCAATGCTGAGATCGCCAATGGTGAAGTTGTCACCGTCGCGGCAGAAGTGAACCACCACGCCATGCACTTCCTTGGCCACCGCCTGCCAGGTGCCATAGCTGAGCCAGACTGGAATCGCATGGCGGCGGGCAAACTTGAACACGCCACCGACATGGTCGCCATGTTCATGGGTGACGATGATGCCAGCCAGGTCCGAGGGCAATTTGCCCAGGCGCGCAAGGCGCCTCTCGGTTTCGCGCAGGCCAAACCCGCAGTCGAGCATGACAGTGGTACCACCGGCACTGGAAATGAGCAGCGCATTGCCATCGCTGCCGCTGCCAAGACTGGCAAACCTCAAGACCTGGCCCCGGTGCAGCGCGCACCCGACGGGTTGGCGACCAGCGGTGCGAACGCAGTACAGCGCACCATGCCGCTTACTTCAACTGCTCGTTAAGCAAAGCCAGAATCCGGTCGCTGGTTGGCGAGACATCGATGCGGCCTTCGGCATTTTGAACCTGCACCTGGCTGTTTGCACCAGCGCCCTTCACGGCAATGCGGTATTGCGCTGCCAGCTTGGCCTTGTCGTCCTTGCCGGTGAAGATCTTGGAGAAGAAACCGGCTTCGGTTTTTTTCTTGGCATCGGCATCCTGGTCCACATAGCGGACGAAATACAGTCCCTGGGTACGATCGCGGTCTTCGACCGTAAAGCCAACCCGGTCGAGTGCCAGGCCGACACGGCGCCAGGCGCGCTCGAAACCTTCATCGACCTCAACGTAGTTGCCGGCGCTGGCCTTGACCAGCTTGGCATGTTGCAACTCCGGCGTGGCCGCCGCCAGGGCCACCGCCTGCTTGGCCTTGGTACCGTCCGAGCCCAGGCGCGTCATCAGCTTGGCGACGAACTCGGCCTCCAATTCCGGATCGGCCGGGCGCGGCGTCCAGAGGATATTGTCCTTTTGCGCACCGGCAATGACTTCCTTGGCGCCGCGATGGCTGATGAAAATTTCCGTACTGCCATCGGCATTGCGCTCCAGGCGGGTGCGGAACTTGTCGCGCTCGCCAGTGGAATACAGCGAATCGAGAACCTTGCCCAAGGTGTTGCGCAGGATACCGTCCGGAATCTTGGCACGGTTTTCCGCCCAGTCCGTTTCCATGATGCCGGCGCCGGGATTGTCGATATTGATCAGGAAGCCATTGTCGGTCCAGAAGTCCTTGATCTGCGGCCACAATACTTCAGGTGATTGCTTGACCACCAGCCAGCGCTGATTGCCTTCGCGCTCGATGCGCATGTCGCTGGCCGGCTTCGGCGCCACCGGCACACCAGCGGTCGGCGCGGTGATGGCAGCCGCTTCTTTATTGGCGGCATTGAAGCCCGAGGCCGTGGCCACGCCACGGTTAACTTCAGGCAACTGATAGCGGTTGTCACGCTGCAGCGCCGTCAGGTCGGGCGGCACTTCCAGACGCGGCTGGGTGGTCTTGGAGGCGCTTTTGTAGTCGATGCGATCGGGTTCCAGCAAGCTGCCAAAGGAAGAATTGATCGAGCCGCAGCCAGCCAGGCTGAGCATGGCAAGCGCGAGCGCGGTGCTCTGAACGGAACTGCGTGGTGTCATAAAAAGGGTCTTCCGAATGGTCATGGCTATGCTGGATCTATATGGTAAAGCTGTCGCGCCGGGCAGCAAGCCGGCCCCTCATGTTGAAGCGTTTCGCAACAAGATGCCGG
>JBPBPY010000095.1:0-4683 GCA_050954505.1 Janthinobacterium lividum | reverse complement strand
GTAATAGATCAGCAGTTTGCTGACGGCAACATTATCGGTGGCGGCCACATTGAGCTGCATGACGTTCCTGATGCGGGCGCCATCGATCGGTGAAGCCATGGTGACCACGGGCGCCACGGTGTCACGATTCGTCACCGGTGGCGTGCCGGGTGTCGTTGGCGTGGTTGGCGTGGTCGGTGTCGTCGGAGTGGTAGGGGGCGGTGTTACCGGCGGGGTCACTGGCGGCGTAACCGGTGGGGTGACAGGCGGCGTGACAGGCGGCGTCCCTGGCGTCGTGGTGCTGGCCACTTCATAAGCGCCAATGTCGATCTGCCCCGCAATTGGACGTGCCTCGCCCGATGCCGGATGCTTGTATTGCATGGTCGGTACCAATGAGACACTGGCGAAGCTGCCTGCTGCCGACATGCCTGGGGTGCTGCCGGCATTGATGGCATTGGTGTTGACCGTTGGGTGCAGGTCGAAGGCATCATGGTTGACGAACTCCAGCGAGTTGGAGCTGTTGACGTATTTCGGCGAACTGGAAACATAGTTTGTGCGCATCAGGGCTGCTGACTGGGTGACGACCGTACCAGCGCCGGCAAAGATGTTGTTCTGTACCAGCACCGGCGTGGCAACCGCGCCGTCGACCAGGATGAAGGTTCCCGAGCCTGCCTCATTGACGAAGGTGTTGTTGACTACATACAGATCCTGCGCATGCACCGGAACGTTGACGCCGTCGCCCAGGCCTTCCTTGGCGTAAGCCAGCATGGCGGGGTTGTCATTGCTGGCGGTTTGCTGGATGACGTTGCCGACGACGTACGAGGTGCCACCGTGGGGCAGGTCGATTTCATAGCTTGGTTTACCAGCCGGCAAATCGGTCGAGAAACGGCTGTAGCGAATGTCGTTCAACATCGCGCGCGACTTCAGGTTGTGACCGAGTTTTGCATCATGCGAATAGTTGTAGCGAAATGTCAGGCTGCGCACAATGCCGATGTACAGATTGTGCGTCAAGCCGGTGCTATTGCCATTCAGGCTGAACTCGGTGTTTTCAATCAGGATGTCGCTCACCGGTATGCCATTGCTGATCCTTGGATCGGCAAGAATGCCGTTCTGGTTGTCATGGATATAACTTCCGCGCAGGGTGAAGTTGTTTCCGCCCAGGCGAAAGGCAGCACCGTTGTTGTCGGGAACCGCTGCCCCCAGCATTTCGACGTTTTCCACTGTCAGGTCGTTACCGTAGACCACCCACGTGCCTTTGCCGCCCGATTGGGCGCCGGCGGCATCGATCACCGGGCGGGCGCCGCTGCTTGACAAAATGCCGCGGATGGTCAAGCGGTTTTTGCTGATGGAACAGACATCGGCGCTGTAGGTGACGCCACCGGCAATTTCAATCGTGTCGCCATCGGCTGCGTCGGCAATCGCGGCGCAAGGTTTGGCGTACAGTTTGCCGGGACCAACCGCCAGGACTGCCGCCGACGCCTGGGCGGCCATGGCGCTGGCGACCAGCGCGACCATGCCGGCGAATCGGGTGGTGCGGCTCAACGACAGGAAAGGGTAGGACAATGAGGGGGATGAAGTCAGATGGATCATCAAGTTCTCCGTGCAGTGACGTTGGATAGATAACAAAATTGACATAAAAAAATGACCTGAGGAAATTTTTGCTCTGCATCTTAGGGCTTGCTTTGAGGAAAAAGTTCATTCTGTTTGGAAATATTTTTTTGATGCAATGTTGTTGATGTCTACGCTATTCTTGGCTCGACTTTATTTGATGCAATTTGCTTCGGTATCGGGCACTGCTTCGGCAATCAGTTATATTGTCGGCATCTTTTTACCGGCACTGACCTGGCTGCCATCCTTTCGAAACCAGGCGCCGGCGCCGTCACTGCGCGAGCAGTGGAAAGCACCAGGTAACGCTGGTCGGGTGACAAGCTGGCATTGCCGATAACGCCAGAGTCATCCCCGCGCGCAGTTGACTTCGCCTGCAGGCCTGGTGTTCCACCTTTCGCACTCGGCTGCCATGCTCCCTCGGCATGGCCGGCATCGGGGCAGTGCTGCTTGGAACCACGACGACCAACCACCTTTCAAATGAACAAAAAATCCTTTCAATTCAAACGCATTTTCCTGTTCCTGTTGCTGCTTGGTGCAGTCGCTGTCGCGCTGGCCATGTATGGCATGGAACGCTTTGGCGTGGCACCACGAACGCTGGCGCCGTACATCGAAAAACGGACTTCCGGCCACAACCCCACCATCGTGCAAACAGGAAAATTCGTTTCAAACTTATTGATGGGACTGGACCGTGGAGTTTTGGTTCCAATAAATTTGATACCAAAAGTCGTTATCGGTGTACAGGCCCAGCCGACCGCGCCGCAGACGGTTGCCAAGGTCGCATCCGACACGGCCTCTGCCATCATGGTCAGCAGCGCGGAGCAGGCCAGGACGGCGATTGGCAATGCCAAGGCTGGTGACGTCATCACCTTTCTTCCCGGTACCTATCGTTTCACCGGTACCCAGGTCAAAGCCCAGCAGCCCGGCACCAGTCTCCAGCCGATCGTGGTGCGTGCCAGCGTGCCCGGTTCGGTGACGCTGGAGTTCGAGATGGTCGAAGGGTTCACGGTGTCGGCACCGTATTGGCGTTTTGAAAACCTGGTCATACGCGGCGTCTGCAGTGGCGACTCGGATTGTGAACATGCCTTTCACGTGGTGGGCAACGCCCATCATTTCACTGCCCGCAACAACGTCATCGAAAACGTCAATGCCCATTTCAAGATCAATGGCCAAAGCGGCGCCATGCCCGACCATGGTCTGCTCGAAAGCAATACTCTGAGAAACACCCGTGTGCGCGATACAGCCAACCCGGTGGTGCCCATCGACCTGGTGGCAGCCAGTGGCTGGATGATCCGGCATAACCTGATTCATGATTTCATCAAGGGTGATGGCAACCGCGTCAGTTACGGCGGATTCGTCAAGGGCGCGGGCAGCGACAATCATTTCCGGCAAAACATGGTGCTGTGCGAATTCCTGCTCCTGGGTGCACCGGGCCAGCGCGTCGGCCTGTCATTGGGTGGCGGCGGCAGCGGTGGCGAGTTTTGCCGCGACAAGCAATGCAAGGTGGAACAGCAGGACAGCAGCATCGAGGCCAACCTGATCAGCGGCTGCTCGGACGCCGGCATTTACCTCAACCGCGCTGCCGGCAGCCGGATCAACCAGAACACGCTGATCGATACCGCCGGTATCGATGTGCGTTTTGCCGAGAGCGATGCCGACCTGGAAGGCAATCTGGTCGACGGCCCGATTCGCCATCGCGACGGTGCCACCGTCCGCACGCTCGACAACCTCGATGGCTCGCTCACCGCCATGTACCTGGGCTGGCATCCCTTGCGCCAATTGTTTGCCGACGCCGGCCAGCTGGACCTGCAATGGCGCACGCCCCCAAAGCGGCGCCAGAACATCAGCCTGGCACCGTTGGACCTGTGCAGTGCCAAGCGCCTGGTGCCATCGCTGTATGGCGCATTCGAGGATTTTTCTGCCTGTCTGGCCCGCTGACAGGGTCGGCGTTGCGGCTTGCTGCAGCGCCGGCTTGGGCGCCGTGTCACGGGTTTCGGGTCTTCCCGGAGTACAGATGCGCTGTGTTGTATTCGCATTCATGCAAACGAATAAAACGGGCATTTCCATGCGGCCTGTAGAGCGGATCTTTTATAATTGCTAAAAATTAAGTTTTTACTGCAAATCGCGATGATCAGCGCGCCATCCGCCAGAACTGAGAAGATCTCATGATCGCCAAAGACCTGTTTTCCGTATTTTCCCCGCAAGGCCCGAAGGGCAAGCTGACAGTGTTGTTGTTCCATAAATGCCCGGCGGTCGTCGATGAACTCACGCCAACGGAAATGAGTGGGTCGCGTTTCGAGCACATCCTCGATTTCCTCGATGAGAATTGCAATGTCCTGCCGCTGGCCGCAGCAACGAATTTCCTCCAGCGCGGCAGCCTGCCCAGCCGCGCGGTGGCGATCACTTTCGATGATGGCTACACGGATTGGCTGGAGACGGTAGGCCCGGCACTGCGCAAGCGCAATTTTCCCGCCACCTTTTTCATTTCGACCGAGCAGCTGTGCGGTCCGGCGCTCTGGCATGAGCGCATTGTCTCGGCGGTACGTGCCTTGCCCGATACCGGCGTGACGTTGCCGTATGGCTTTGGCAATTATGGCGACCTGAAGGATTTGAGCAGCCGCATCAAGCTGGTTTCCGACCTGCAGGAGCGGCTCAAGTATGCCTCGCTGGAAGACCGTATGGCCGCCGTTGCTTCGCTGGAAGCGCAGGCCGAACGCGCCATGATCTTGCCGGACCATTTCTCCGCCGCATCGGTGCGCGCCCTGCATAGCCAGGGTTTCGAAATCGGCGGCCACACGATACGCCATCCGATTCTCAATGAATGCACCCGCGAAGAGGCGATGGAAGAAATCGGCGGCTGCCGTGAAGAGCTGGAGGCAGCCATTGGCGGCGGCGTGACCACTTTTGCCTATCCAAACGGCCGGCCGGTCAAGGATTTCAACGCCGACCATGTCGAGATGGTCAAGGCCTGCGGTTACAAGGCAGCGGTGGCAACCAGCAATGGCGCAGCCAGCAAGTCGTCGGACATCTTCCAGATTCCCCGGTTTACGCCCTGGGGCATGACCAATGCCCGAATGGGATTCCAGATCGTGCAGAATT
>JBPBPY010000453.1:0-4707 GCA_050954505.1 Janthinobacterium lividum | reverse complement strand
TACCATTGTTTATTCACCGCAATATGCGAAATCTCATGAGCCTTGATATTTTCGCAAACCACTCCATCTGTCTGGCTTGCTTTCGAAATCCGCAGCACATGCTGCATCAAGCGAAAGAAAACTTATGGCCATCTACAGACTTGGTGAACTCACTCCCGATATCGATCCCACCGCGTGGGTGGCCGACTCTGCCAGTGTGATCGGCAAGGTGCGCCTGGGTGCCGACAGCAGTGTCTGGTTTGGTGTCACGCTACGCGGCGACAATGAATGGATCACGATTGGCGCTGGCAGCAATGTGCAAGAAAACGCCGTTCTGCACACCGACCCAGGCCAGCCGTTGACGATCGGCGCCAATGTCACGGTCGGCCACCAGGCCATGCTGCATGGCTGCTCGATCGGCGACGGTTCGCTGATCGGCATTCAGGCCGTGATTTTAAATGGCGCCCGAATCGGCCGCAACTGCCTGGTCGGCGCCGGCGCGCTGGTCACCGAAGGCAAGGAATTCCCCGATAATGCGCTGATCGTCGGCAGTCCTGCCCGCGTCCTGCGCATCATGGATGCCGAGCAGATCGCCGCCATGCAGAAAGGTGCGCCCAGCTATGTGGCGCGCGCAAAATTATTCAGCAACGAATTGAAACGGATAGATTGATGGCCGATACCCTGCAAAAATTCATGTTCGATGACAGTGCCGTGCGCGGCGAACTGGTTGAACTTTCCGAAACCTGGCAGCAGGTGCTGCAGCACCGCAGCTATCCGGCGCCGGTGCGTGCACTGCTGGGTGAGATGTTGGCTGCCGCCGCGCTGTTGTCGGCCAACCTGAAATTCAATGGCGCCATCATCATGCAGATTCATGGTGACGGCCCGGTGCAGCTGCTGGTGGCGGAATGTGATGCGCAGATGAACATGCGCGCCACCGCGAAGTGGAAACAGGACGCGGTCTTGCCCGACGATGCCACGCTCGTCCAACTGGTAAATGTTGGCGGCCAAGGCCGCTTCGCCATCACGCTCGACCCGGCCGACAAGCTTCCGGGCCAGCAGGCCTACCAGGGCATCGTGCCGCTCGACGGTGAGTCGATGGCGCAGGTGATCGAGCATTACATGATGCGCTCCGAACAGCTCGATACCCGTCTGTGGCTGGCTGCCGACGACAAGGTCTCGCGCGGCCTGCTGCTGCAAAAATTACCTTACCAGGGTGGCCATGAAAAAACGCCGGCGACGCCTGCTGCGCAAGCCGAGGACTTCGATGCCGAGCCGGGCCAGGCCGAGCTTGAAACCTGGAACCGTGCCGTCATGCTGGGATCGACCTTGAAGCAGGAGGAACTGCTGTCGACCAATATCGAGACGCTGATGCGCCGGCTGTTTTGGGAAGAGACCATCCGGGTCTTCGATCCACAGCATCCGGTATTCCAATGCAGCTGCAACCGCGAGCGGGTCGGCAACATGCTCAAGATGCTGGGTCAAAAGGAGATCGATGCGGCGCTGGCCGAGATCGGCATGCTGGCGATCGACTGCGATTTCTGCGGCCAGCACTATGATTTCGACAAGGTCGATTGCGCCCAGCTGTTCGCCACCGAGACTACCGCTGAGGCCTTGGCGGTGCCCAGTGCGCAGGTGCATTGACAGTCCATCCCGCAGCTCGGCACGGCGGCAAAATCAGCGCAGTGCGCCATACCATTAGCGCCTGCTTCCGGTCGCCGAAAGCGTATCGATATCCGGGAGAGGGCTATATTGACTTTATCCGTTATTCAGCTAAACTGGGTTTATCTGAATAACGGATACTTTTCATCATGCCGTCCGCGAATACCCATCTACTGCTCACGACGCCGCAACTTGGCCATCTGCTGGTCTCTGCACGCAAGCTGCACAAGCTTACGCAGGCCGCTGTCGCAACGCGGGTCGGATTAAGCCAGAACCGCATTTCCCATCTTGAAAAACATCCTGACGAAATCAGCTTGAAGCAGCTGCTCAGCTGGTGTGCGGTCCTGCAGCTTGACCTGCGGCTAGGCGAGCGGGATGCCAACGTGGCAAGCAACCCCGCTGAGTGGTGAACATGGGACGGCGCTCGCATGGCCAAACCCTCAACCTGTGGGCAAACGGCCAATATGTTGGACGGTGGACAGTCAATGCCAACGGCAACGCTGAATTGCAATACGCCAGCACATGGATCAACTCCACCCAAGGACGTCCGATCTCCCTGTCCTTACTCTTCGAAATGCACAATGCGCTGCTCAAGGGCAGCGAGGTCAAACATTATATATGTGGGCTAGCCGGCGCTGCACGCGCGCTTGAGCGCATGCCCCCGAAGTGATCTGATGAAGCATTGGAAAAATGCCGTACGCCGGCATCAAGCGGATCGCCATTCGACCACGTTCGATATCTCAGGTACCGTTGATGTTTGGCCCCTCGGGCACGATTGGCTTCACCTGGGGCCGGGGTTTGGCGGCAGCTTGCGGCGGCTTGGCTTTTTGCGCTGCAGGCGCGCCGGTTGGCTTGCCTGCCGGCTTGTTTTTTTCCGGGATGATGGTTTCCGGCGGCGGCGTGGTGCCTGCCGCAAGAATCTGGATGAAGATCTCGCTTGACTTGATCATGCCGAGTTCGGTACGGGCGCGCTCTTCGATTGCACCCGTGCCTTCCTTGAGATCCCTGACTTCGGAAGCGAGCTTGTCGTTGCGCGCCTTCAAGCCATCGTTCCTGGCATGGGCACCCCCGACTTGCTGGTCCAGCTCCCATACATGCAGCCAGCCGCCCTTTCCAAGCCATAGCGGAAATTGAATCACCAGCAGCAAGGCCGTGAGACAAACGAGGATCAGACGCATAGCCGCTTCGACTCCACAATCAATTACCCGGACGCGCCATGCAGGGCGGCGCGCCTGGAAAAAACCTGCTTACTTCAGGTTGTAGAATGCCGAACGGCCAGGATAGGTGGCGATGTCACCGAGGTCTTCTTCGATGCGCAGCAACTGGTTGTACTTGGCCATGCGGTCCGAACGCGACATCGAGCCGGTCTTGATCTGCAGGGCGTTCATGCCAACGGCGATGTCGGCGATGGTTGAATCTTCGGTTTCGCCCGAACGATGTGAAATCACCGAAGTATAGCCCGAACGCTTGGCCAGTTCGATGGCGGCAAAGGTCTCGGTCAGCGTGCCGATCTGGTTGATCTTGATCAGGATCGAATTGGCGATACCTTTCTGGATGCCTTCGCGCAGGATCTTGGTGTTGGTGACGAACAGGTCGTCGCCCACCAGCTGGATCTTCTTGCCCAGTGCCGAGGTCAGCGTGGCCCAGCCTTCCCAATCGTTTTCCGCCATGCCGTCCTCGATCGAGATGATCGGGTACTTGTCGCACCAGGTTGCCAGCAGGTTGGTGAAGTCCGACGACGACAGCGCCAGGCCTTCGCCATCGAGACGGTACTTGCCATCCTTGTAGAATTCGCTGGCGGCGCAATCCAGGCCCAGGGCGATCTGGCGGCCTGGCTCGTAGCCGGCCTCCTGGATTGCCTGCAGGATTAGCTTGATGGCCGCTTCATGGTTGGCCACCGATGGCGCAAAACCGCCTTCATCGCCCACCGACGTGGTCAGCTTGTTGGCGTGCAAGATCTTCTTCAGCGTGTGGAACACTTCAGCGCCGTAACGCATGGCTTCACGGAAGGTCGGTGCGCCGACTGGAATGATCATGAATTCCTGCAGGTCGAGATTGTTGTCGGCATGCGCGCCGCCGTTGATGACGTTCATCATCGGCACCGGCATCTGCATGGCGCCCGAACCACCGAAATAACGGTACAGCGGCAGGCCCGCTTCTTCCGCGGCAGCCTTGGCCACCGCCATCGACACGGCCAGCGTGGCGTTGGCGCCCAAGCGTGCCTTGTTGTCGGTGCCGTCGAGGTCGATCAGCGTGCGGTCGAGGAAAGCCTGTTCATTGGCGTCCAGACCCATGATCGCTTCGGAGATTTCGGTATTGATGTTTTCGCAGGCCTTGAGCACGCCCTTGCCGAAATAGCGGCTCTGGTCGCCGTCGCGCAATTCAATCGCTTCGCGTGAACCGGTCGAGGCGCCCGATGGCACCGCAGCGCGACCCATGACGCCGGACTCCAGCAGGACGTCGCATTCGACGGTTGGATTGCCGCGTGAGTCGATGATTTCACGGCCGATGATGTCTACGATTGCACTCATTTACACTTCTCCAGATCAGGGTGAGCTGTCGCTCGATTTTTATAGGTAAGCTTGAATTTGATGATCAGGCGAACTGGTTTTCCAGAAAGCCGTTTTTCTTGACGACGCGGTCGAGGTCGATCAGCGTTGCCAGCAATTCCTTCATGCGGCCAAGCGGCACGGCATTCGGGCCATCGGACATGGCCTTGGCCGGGTCGGGATGGGTTTCCATGAACACGCCGGCGACGCCAACGGCGATCGCCGCCCGCGCCAGCACCGGCACGAATTCGCGCTGGCCGCCGGAGGCGGTGCCCTGCCCGCCCGGCAGCTGCACCGAGTGGGTGGCATCGAACACCACCGGACAATCGGTTTCGCGCATGATGGCCAGCGAACGCATGTCCGACACCAGGTTGTTGTAGCCAAAGGACGCGCCGCGTTCGCAGGCCATGAACACATCTTCCGGCAGGCCGGCCGCGCGCGCCGCAGCGCGCGCCTTGGCGATCACATGGACCATGTCATGGGGCGCGAGGAACTGGCCCTTCTTGATGTTGACCGGCTT
>JBPBPY010000415.1:0-4731 GCA_050954505.1 Janthinobacterium lividum | reverse complement strand
CCAGCAAGTCAACGATCAACGGCCGGGCATGCTGCTGGCCAGCAGCGGTGCCTTGCCACCGACCTGGTTGCAGGATGCGCTGCTTGCGGCGGCCGTGCAACGAGGCCTGGGACGCAGCGCAGCCGGCATGGCCTCGCGCTGCCCGCCGCAAGGGTTGGCCGAATTGCGCGAGCAGATCGCGCTGATCTTGCGCGGCATTGGCATCGCTGCGGATGCCAGACACATTCTCACCACCATGGGTGGCACTCATGCAATCGATCTGATTTGCCGCACATTTCTGCAGCCCGGCGATACGGTGCTGGTCGAAGACCCTGGATATTTCCTGATGTTCGGCAGGCTGCGCCAGGACGGCGTGCGCATGGTCCCCATCAAGCGCCACCCCGATGGCCTCGATCTGGACGAGCTGGAAGCGGCCTGCAGCGTGCACCGCCCGCGCCTGCTTTTCATGCAGACGGCTTTGCACAACCCCACCGGGTGGAGCAGCAGCAGCGCCAACCTGCACCGGGTGTTGAACATTGCGCAGCAGAATGGCGTCCTGATCGCCGAAGACGATGTGCACGGCCATTTCCAGCAATGGCACAGCACCCGGCTGGCATCGCTGTCCGCACTGGACGGCGTGATCTACTACTCCAGCCTGTGCAAGGCGCTCAGTCCAGCCCTGCGCGTGGGCTACCTCGCAGCGGCGCCTGCCCTGCTCACGCTGCTGATGCGAACCAAGATCCACAGCATGATGACGCTGCCTGCGCTGAATGAATATGTCTTGCTGGAAGTACTCAAGGCTGGCAACCTGCGCAAGCACCTCGAGCGGCTGCAACGCAAGATTGTGGTGGCGCGCAACGCCAGCACCCAGCAACTGAGCGCGGCCGGCGTGCTGTTCGAGCAGCCGGGGGACGCGGGCATTTTCCTGTGGGGCACCCATGCCCGAAGGTCTGGACGTGGACTTGCTGGTGCAGGACGCCTACATCAACAAGATCCTGATGATACGCGGCGCGGCGTTCTCAGCCAATATCATGCCCAGCCAGCACATCCGTTTCAACGTCGCTTTCAGCCAGCATCCCCGCTTGAGCACCTACCTTGAAGAACGCATGGGAGCCGTGGCTGACGCGCGCTCGCGCCTGATGATTCGATAGCTTCCTGAACACTACATCCCAGGAAGTCGGGATTTAATACGCTCGATTTAATCCCGAAATGAGGACATATTGCTACGTTCCGGATTGTCGTTGCGTCATTCTGCTGAGAGGCACTTGCGGCAAATATGCTTTGATCTCCAAAGCCGCAAGCGCTGATCGCTTGAGCGCAGGTCACAGAGTTCTTGAATTTTTCCAGTATGTTTTGTGTGTGAACGCGATTAATTGCCGGAACCGTTGTCGAGTAGTTGTCGACTGACGCCTTGAAGATATCTAAGAAGGAGAATATTCCCTGCCTGCACGCACCATTAGCAACCAGATCGCCTTTTGCTACCGCACCACCGACAGCGCCACCGGCATCACGCGCGAAACAACCAAGCGCCTAGCCGAGCAGTTGGGTGTCGATGAAATCCAGGCAATCCACAGGGCGTTGCGCGATCTCGCCGTCAAACTACTCCCTCAGTACGAAGCCGACGATGGCCCGTTGACAGGCACCCAAGTGCGCCAAATCAGAAAACGCGTACCGCAAGGCAGCAAGCGCTCGGTCCGTTCGAGCCTGTTTGACACTGAGACAGCAAGACACCCATAGCGTAGGCAGAGCTACCGCCGGAGAGATCGTCTGGTGCCACATTTTTGACAACATCAACCCACGCCCAAAACCGCGACCAGCACGCATCTTCGCGGTTTTCGACGATGACGCGCCGCAATTCCACGTCCACGTTGCATACGGCACCAGCCAACGCACCACAATGCCACACAGCGGCGAATTTTCTGTTTTGCGTGCGCGTAATCCAGCCGCTCAAGAAGCGGCTGGGCTGAGCTAAGACACCAAGTTTGATCTCAAGCAGGCCCTCTACCTACCATATATCACCGAGTGATTCTCTGTACCGCCGGCTGCGCCGCATGGCCCGACACCAAAGTTAGGCATTCTGCATCCGTGCCTAGTGCCGGTGGTCCAAGCGGCATACCATGCGGCGGCAGCATGAGCCGACGCCTGACCGCGCCAATGATCGGCAACGTTGAATATGAACAACCGCCAACCTGTTCGTTGCGCCGGCGATAGCCACCGATAACTGTCATGACGTATTTTCCCCTAAATCAATACGTTACGTCTGTTTTTCGATAGCGGACGATAGTCCCGAAATGACCTTAAATCATTCCCACTCAATGGTTGCCGGCGGCTTCCCAGAAATATCGTAGACCACCCGGTTAATGCCCCGCACTTCATTGATGATCCGGTTCGAGATCCGGCCCAGCAATTCATGCGGCAAATGCGCCCAGTGCGCCGTCATGAAGTCCTGGGTTTGCACGGCTCGCAAAGCGACCACATATTCATAGGTGCGGCCATCGCCCATCACGCCTACCGATTTCACCGGCAGGAACACGGCAAACGCCTGGCTGGTGGCGTCGTACCAGTTCTTGTGCACGGGTCCGACCGGCTCGCCACCGCTTAATTCAGCCACCAACGGAATAGCGGTGTTGCGCAACTCCTCGATGAAAATCGCATCGGCGCGGCGCAGCAGATCGGCAAATTCCTTTTTCACTTCACCGAGAATGCGCACCCCCAGGCCAGGACCGGGGAATGGATGACGGTAGACCATGTCGTGCGGCAGGCCCAGCGCCACGCCCAGCTCCCGCACTTCATCCTTGAACAATTCGCGCAGCGGTTCGAGCAGTTTCAGGTTCAGGGTTTCCGGCAAGCCGCCGACGTTGTGGTGGCTCTTGATGGTGTGGCCCTTCTTGCCCTTGCCTGCACTTTCAATCACGTCAGGATAGATCGTCCCTTGTGCAAGCCATTTGGCGTTGGTCAGCTTGCCCGCCTCGACCTGGAAAACTTCGACAAATTCCCGGCCGATGATCTTGCGCTTGGCTTCCGGATCGGTGACACCGGCCAGGTGGCCCATGAACTGGTCTTCGGCATCGATGCGAATGACTTTCACGCCGAGATTCTTGGCAAACATGTTCATCACCATCTGGCCTTCATCGAGGCGCAGCAAGCCGTGGTCGACAAATACGCAGGTGAGCTGGTCGCCGATGGCGCGGTGGATCAGCGCTGCGGCCACGCTGCTGTCGACGCCGCCCGACAAACCGAGAATGACGTCGTCGGTGCCGACCTGGGCGCGGATGTTTTCCACTGCCTCGGCAATGTAGTCAGGCATGTTCCAGTCCGACTTGCAGCCGCAGATTTCATGCACGAAGCGGCCCAGCATGGCCTTGCCCTGCAAGGTGTGCGTGACTTCCGGGTGGAACTGCACTGCATACATGCGCCGCTCTTCATCGGCCATTGCCGCAATCGGGCAATTGCCGGTCGAGGCCATCAGCTTGAAACCGGGCGGCATGTCGATGACCTTGTCGCCGTGGCTCATCCAGACCTTGAGCATGCCATGGCCTTCCGGCGTGACGAAATCGGCAATGCCATTCAACAATGACGTATGGTTGCGCGCGCGCACCTCGGCATAGCCGAATTCGCGCACATGGCCGTTTTCCACCTTGCCGCCCAACTGCATGGCCATCGCCTGCATGCCGTAGCAAATGCCCAGCACCGGAACGCCCAGTTCGAATACCGACTGCGGCACCCGCGGCGTGTCGCCTTCGGTCACCGAATTCGGACCTCCCGAAAGAATCACGCCGGCTGCGCCATAGTTGCGCACGAATTCATCCGAGACATCGTAAGGGAAGACTTCGGAAAACACGCCGGCGTCGCGCACGCGGCGGGCGATCAGCTGCGTGACCTGGGAACCGAAGTCGAGAATCAGAATTTTTGAGTGCATGGCAAAGCTCGGTGAGGGGTCAGAATGAAAGGTCAACAAACGTCGGATGAAAATCCCGCATCGGGCCGACGATGACCTGGCAGCGGTGCAAATCGAAACAGTTGTACAGCTTCGCTCAACATCCAGGCCAAAGTAAAAAAGCCGGTCGAAACCGGCTTCAGGAAAACGTCCGGTCAGTCAGCCCGGTAGTTCGGCGCTTCCTTGGTGATCTGCACATCATGCACATGCGACTCGCGCATGCCGGCCGAGGTGATCTCGACAAATTCAGCCTTTTCGCGCAATTCATCGATGGTGGCGCAGCCGCAGTAACCCATGGAGGAGCGCACGCCGCCCACCATCTGGTAGACGATGGCAACCACACTGCCTTTGTAGGGCACGCGCCCTTCGATACCCTCCGGCACCAGCTTGTCGGCATTGTTGGCCGCGTCCTGGAAGTAGCGGTCGGCCGAGCCATCGGACATGGCGCCCAGGCTACCCATGCCGCGATACGATTTATAGCTGCGGCCCTGGAACAGGATCACTTCGCCGGGTGCTTCTTCGGTGCCGGCAAACATGCTGCCCATCATGACCGACGATGCGCCCGCCGCGAGCGCCTTGGAAATGTCGCCGGAAAACCGGATGCCGCCATCGGCGATGCATGGCACGCCGGTGCCTTCCAGCGCCTTGCTGACATTGGCAATGGCCGAGATTTGCGGCATGCCCACGCCGGCAACGATGCGGGTGGTGCAGATCGAACCAGGGCCGATGCCGACCTTGACGCCATCGGCGCCGGCTTCGACCAGCGCCCGTGCAGCCGCAGCCGTGGCGATGTTGCCGCCCACCACATCGACCTG
>JBPBPY010000293.1:0-4741 GCA_050954505.1 Janthinobacterium lividum | reverse complement strand
CCGCCGTTTCAACCAGGATGCCGGCAATATCTGGCTACGCGCCGCGCTGGCGCATCAGTTCGGCGAATGATGACGGTGCGCGGCATTGATGTCCTGATGTCCTGATGCGCTGATGGATCGATGTTGTCATGGCCGGGCCGACCACGCCGGTGAACGCGGCTCACGATGCATCAGGCTGCCGCTGCGGGCTGGCTTCGGCAAAAGCTGCAATCGCCTCGCAGCGCGCGCCGATGGCCACCAGTGTGGGGTAGGGTGCCAGGTCACAGTCGAAGCGGCGGGCATTGAAAAGTTGCGGGACCAGGCAGCAGTCCGCCATGGTCGGGCTGTCGCCATGACAGAACTGACCGGTCTGCCTTTCGCGGACCAATTGGCGCTCGAATGCTTCCAGCCCCAGCCTCGTCCAATGCTGGTACCAGGCGGTTTTTTGCTCGGGCGAAGCGTCCAGCTGCGTGCCCAGGTAGTTCAAGACCCGCAGGTTGTTGAGCGGGTGCAGATCGCAGGCAATTGCCATCGAGAGCGCCCGCACGCGTGCCCGTCCCGCTGCATCGGCCGGCAGCAGCAACGCCGGCGGGCAGGTTTCGTCGAGATATTCGATGATGGCCAGCGATTGCGACAGGCACAGCGTGCCATCTTCAAGTGCCGGAACCAGGTGTTGCGGATTGACCAGGTCATACGCGGCACTGAATTGTTCGCCGCCATCCCTGACCAGGTGCACCGCCGACTGCTGCACAGTCAAGCCTTTCAGGTTCAAGGCAATGCGCACGCGATAGGCAGCCGAACTGCGGAAGTAGGAATACAGTTTCATTGAGAGATCCATGCGGGGTTGGACAATTTGCCACCGACCGGGCGCGCGGCCCGCTGCCTGGTTTTGCCACCGACGGCGCAAACGCCTCTGCCAGTCTCGAGCAGGATGGGAGCGACCGTCGGCGTGACATCAATATAGTGCAGAAGCATGGCGTGGCTGCAGTGAAGATCGAAATAGCCACTATTTGCGCGCTGAATGCTGCATGGCCAACCAGGTACTGCTACTGGTATTGCTACTGGTACTGGTACTGGTACTGGTAATGCTACAACGGGAACCATCTCCATCAATGGCACCACTCATGCCATATCGACTATATTCATGTCGACCAAGTCCCTGTCGGCCAATTCAACCGCTCGCACCCCTCAACGCTTCCATCATATCGGCTGGCATGGTCAATATTCCCAAACGTCGTCATGCTGCAGCCTCGCTTGCCGAAGCTGGAGAGGCGTCGCCTCGAACGGCGGTGCCGCTCAGTGCCAACAAACAAGCCTTCGTCGACGATGCGCGAACCGAGCAACGCGTCCAGCCGATGCGCGGGCGGGCCATGCGTGTGCGTCTGCTGGCGCAATTGGCCAGCAGACAGGCACACAAGCACGGCTTTCATGTCTGTGCACTCAATGGCAACAGCATGCAGCTGCGGGCGCACCAGCAAGCGTGGCTCGACGGCCAGCTGGCCCGTTTCAGCCAGCCGCAACAATATGTAAACAATCATGTTGCGCTGATGCAGACGGACCGGTGGCGGCATTTCCGATCCGGCTTGACGGTGCTCCCTGACGTTGCGCGCCAAACCTGCGCGGCACTGCGCCATTTTTTTGTCGACGCAAACCTCGATGCCGATCGACTCTCGCTGCGCCTGGGCATTGAGGCGCAGTTCGATGCATTCATTGCCCAGCATGCAGTGCTCAGACCGCTGTTCGAACGCTATTTTGTTGAAGAGACCGCCAGCTTGACCACCATGGCGGCAAATGTCGGCTTGAGCCGGCAGGGCCATGTGCAGGCAATCAAGCGGGCCAGGGAAGATTGCCGGCGCAACGCAATAACGTCGGCTTATTTCCATGCATACGACGATACCAAGCCGCGTTCGAATGCCATTGCCGACGGCAGAGCCCACGTCGATGCCTATCTGCTGACCCCGCGAAAAATGCTCTGCCTGATTCCGTTCGGGATGGATCCGGCAATCGATCAGGGCGACTTTCCCGATCTGTATTCTTCCAGTGTCGATGCCTTCGTCAGTGTTTGTGGCCACGCTCAGGCTTCAGCCTCCGGTGCTGGCGGGACCGGTGAAGAGCAGCGTTATTCTCCCCAGGCCAGCCACTTCCAGTGCGCGTCCTTGGCCCTGGCGTATGTAAAGGAATATCTTCAATACGATGCCATGCAGCTGCGCCGGTTCACGCTGACCGCAGCCAGCCAGGACGCTGCGGGTCCGGCTGTCGGCGTGCCAACTGCAGGTGCCGGTGCCGGTGCCGGTGCCGGTGCGGCGTCCGCGGTGGCAGGCAGCCGGGCGGCGCGATTTTTCCTGCCTTCGCCACATGTGCTGCGCTATTCCCAGTCAAGCTTGTACATTGCGCTTTTGCGTGCCATGGTTGCCGGCCGCACGGCCACCCAGACAGTGCAACACCATGGCACCAGCCATGAAGTCACGACGCTGGCGGGCATGGCAATGGCAGGTTCGGTGATTGAAGCGGTTGATGGAACACGCTTGACCGCGTCGGCACTGGAAGACTTCAGGCTGCAGTGGCTCAAGGTGCTGGACGACTATGTCTTGCCCAAGCGCCAGGCCATGGCAATCAACACCATCGAGGTGGATTACCGCTTTGAAGACGGCCAGCAGGTGGTGTCCGAAACAGTCGTTCGGAAAAATGTCGCACTCGACTACCGGCACTTGAAATATCTGGCCATGGCACAGGACGGCGCTGTGCCCGATGATGACACCGGCTTTGTTCTGCTTTAGAAGTTTGTGGCGCCATGGCGCCGGGGCGGCAAGGCATGAAGGTCAGCGAGCGGCCGGTCCTGGCGCCGCGGCCAGGCTGATCACGCTGCACCGGTCGTGTCGGCAGGACGAAACCGTCGCCGGCTGTCGTGCTTGGCGTTTGGCGCGATCGGGAGGTGCCAGCGCCCAGGTGACGCGCCGAATGTTGTGCATCCGTGGCGCGTGTTGCTGTCGCCTCAGATAATGTCGACCTGGCGTGAAATGCGAACCCGGCGTCCACGCTCGTCTTCCTTGGTGTCGCCATCGTACTGGATGTTCTGTTCTTCATAAGTGCAGCCGATCTGGTCACCGGTGTCCATGCCTTCGGCTGCAATGGCAGTGGCGCGCACGGTGCCCTTTGGACCACGGGAAATGCCGTTGACGGTGTGCGAAATGCGCGCGGTACCGGCCCAGGTCTCGGAGAGATAGTCCGGCAGCGAAAACAGCGAAAAGCCGATCGGTGGTGGCGGTGGTGGCGGAGGTGGCATCAGTGCACTCCTGCCGTCACTGTGTGCGCACCGTCCCGATCTGCCAGGATGGTGCAGACCTCGTCGTGTTCACACGCGCGTGCAATATCGAGCGCCGACATGCCGGTACTGGTCAAACACATGGGATCGGCGCCATGGCGCAGCAAATCGCGCACGATCTGGCCGCGGCCTGTGGCACATGCCAGATGCAGGGGCGTCAGGCCATCGTCCGCAGCGATGTCGGCACGGGACTTTTCCAGCAAGGCAGTCACCGCTGCGCCATGGCCGCGCTGCACTGCCAGGTGGAGCGGTGTGGCGCCGCGCGCCATGATGGCGTCGGCCGCAGTGTGCGCAAGGAGCAAGCGTATCGTCTCGGTGTGGCCGCCTTCAGCCGCCAGATGCAATGGGGTTGCCAGGTCATTGCGCGCAACATTCGCCGCAGTGTGGGCAAGCAGGAGCGTGGCTGTGGCATGATGCCCCATGCGCGCGGCCATGTGCAGTGCCGTCATGCCGTCAGTTGTGGCCAGGTTTGCATCGATGCGGGGCAACAGCAGTTCGACCACGGTCTCATGGCCATAACGTGCGGCCAGATGCAAGGCAGTGCTGCCGTCGGGCAGTGCCACAGCCGCATCGGCCAGCAGTTCGAGCAAGCGGGCGACCACCAGGTGGTGGCCGTTTTGCGCTGCAAGATGCAAGGCATTGCTGCCGTCGCTGGCGATCGCCTGCGGATTGGCGCCTTGAGCAAGTAACAAATTGACAGCGTCAAGCTGGCCGGTTTCGACAGCCAGCTGCAGTGCTGTCACGCCCTGGCTCGAGGCGCCGTCCACGGGAACGCCCTGTTCGAGTAGCATTCTCACGATTTCGGCATGGCCGTTTTGTGCCGCCACATGCAGGGGGCCAATGGCGCCATCCATGACGCCCATCGGCGACAGACCATGACCAAGCAATGCAGTCAAGACGGCAGTGTGGCCGTTCTGGGCTGCGATGAATACCGGCGAGACATTGCCGGAAGCAAGCTTCTCCGGTGCCTTTGCATGCCGCAACAGGATCTTCACCATTTCCAGGCGACCATACTGGGAAGCGATGAACAGCGCGGTTGCGCCGTCCTGCATCGCAATGTCGGGATCAGCCTTGATCATCGCCGAGCAATTTTTTGACGATCTCGGGATTGTGGCCGTACACCGCCAAATGCAAGGCGGTTGCCTTGTCGCCACTGCGTTGATGATCAATATGCTCTACCTTGGCATAGGCAAGGAGCGTATAGAGCATGCCGATCTTTTGCTCGATGACCGCCTTGATCAAGGGCGTATTGCCATCGTCATCCTCGATGGACAATCCGTTCAGGCTGTTTTGTAACAGTAAGCGCGCCGCTGCCACGTCATTGTTTTGAACCGCTCCTGCCAGTCCGGAACGGAATTTTTGTCCAAGGGAATTCTGCAACGATGTGTCCCGCGTTTTGCTGACATTCAAGCGCGGTGCATTGCTTGGCGGCGGCAATGC
>JBPBPY010000237.1:0-4752 GCA_050954505.1 Janthinobacterium lividum | reverse complement strand
CGGCGGCGGTGCAGCACGCTTCCGCAGCGTGAACAATGCAGCCTGGGGCCGTGGCGCACAGGAATGCCGTTGATCAGCCCGCAGGCGTGGCAGGCCAGCATCGGCAACGCATGGGCCTGACTCGCCCGGCTCTGCCCGGGTGTGCCGGCGCCAGCCACGCCCGCCGACTGCCGTGCCGGCATCGGACGTTCAAGGGCATGCGCTGGCGCAGCTGGCGCAAACGCGGCCCGGGCCTCGAGCTGGTCGCCGATGGTCCACAGCGAACGTGGCTCGATGCGCACGACGATGGCCATCAGCACGGTCAGGGCAGCGAAGCCGAACAGGCCGGGATGAAACAGGACGCTGGCCAGGCTGGTCATCTTGATTACCGTGACCAGGATGCCGATCATCAGCACCTCGATCATGGCCCAATGGCGTACCGCCTGCACCAGGCGCAGCAAGACATGAAAGCCACGCCGCTTGCGGCCGGCGCGCAGGCCCGAAACCAGGTACAGCAAGGTGCCCAGTTCCAGCATCGGAAACAGGATGGTCGACAGGAATACCAGCGCCGCCCCCACTTCCATGTGTTCATGCCAGAGAATGCGAATGGCACCGAGCAAGGTCGCGCTGGTGCGGTTGCCATTGAGTTCGAGTTCGACGATGGGGAACAGCTGGGCGATCAGGTAGGTCAGCAATGCCGTGAGCGTAATGGCCAGCAGGCGCGTGAGACCGGTACGGCCCTGGTCAACCGATGTGCCGCGATACAGCACCGACTCGCAGCGGGTACAGCGGGCGCGCTCGCGCCACGCCACCGGCCGCCTGCGGTAAAGCACGCCACAATCGTGGCAACTGATCAGGTCGTATCGGTGCAAGGCTGTGATGAAGAGGTAAGGATGCGGTTAAAAGTTGTTACTGTGCATCATACTTGAATGCTTGCGCAGAACCAGGGCATCTGTCGCCGAATTTGACGCCGTCCCCCTGCTCTGTTCAGCAAAGCTTGATATTGCACAAAAAGCGCTGCGGCAGGTTTGCCTGCGGTTTATCTTCCTTGCCGCCGCCCGGCCGTCATGCCAGGTAAGGTGTCCCGAGTCGATTCATGCAAGGCAGTGTGCGCTGTACACAGAGGGAAACGGACCGCACCGAGGGAAATGAACCCTCTACCGTGCGCTTGCGTCATGATCCCGAATCGGGCACATGTTCATGCGCCGCGACGCGCCACCAGCACACGGGAAAAGCTGGCCACGCTGGCAACTGCCGCGAACCCGGCACCCAGCCACAGCGCCGAAGCAGCGCCATGCACACTCGAGATGGTGAAACACAGCGCAACCAGAGCGCCGCCACTGGACTGGCCCAGCAGGCGCGCCATGCCGACACTGCCGCTGGCGCCGCCGCTGCGCTCGGGTGGCGCACTGCCCATGATGGCCTTGATGTTCGGGGCCTGGAAAAATCCGAAGCCGATGCCGCACAGCGCCATGCGCCAGCAGATGTCGAACACGCCAGGCGAGGCCGGCATGGCCACCAGCGTCAGCATGCCCGATGCCAGCAAGGCCAGGCCGATGCCGCCCAGGGCGCCGGGCGAATAGCGGTCCGACAGCCGCCCGGCGATCGGGGCCATGCAGCCCACCAGCACCGCCCACGGCGTCATCAGGAAACCGGTCTCGATGGGTGAGCGCCCCAGCGCACCTTCGAAATAGAAGGGCAGCGAAACGAACGCCAGTCCCTGGGTGGCAAAGGTGAAGATGGCGGTGACGATGGAAAGGGAAAACAGCGGCCGGCGCAGCAGGTCGACCGGCAGCATCGGGGCACGGTGGCCGGCCTGGCGGCGCAGCAGCAGCACGAAGAAAACCAGGGCGACGGCAAGTTCGCCCAGAATGGCCAGCGGATTGGCCAGGTGGGCGCCTTCGCCCAGTGCCAGGATCAGGAATCCAAAGGCAAAGACATTGTAGACAGCGGTGAGCAGGTCCACCTTGTGCGTGGCCTTGACGGTTTCCGGAAGACGCTGCCTGCCCAACACAAATGCCACCAGCCCCAAGGGTACATTGATGGCGAACAGCCAGGGCCAGGACCACAATGCCAGGACAGTGGACGCCAGCGTGGGCCCGAGGGCAAACCCGGTGGCCACCACCATGGCATTGGTGCCCAGCGCCCGGCCGAGCCGGTTGGCGGGGAAGATTGCCTTGAGCAGGGCGGTATTGACGCCCATCATGGCTGCTGCACCGACACCCTGGAACAGGCGTGCACACACCAGGGTGGGCAAGGACCAGGCGCTGGCGCAAGCCAGCGAGGCCAGCGTGAACAGCCCCAGTCCAAAGATGAACACGCGCCGGTAGCCGAGGATTTCCCCCAGTGCCGCCGCGGGCAGCAAGGTTGCCACCATGGCCAGCTGGTAGACCGTGATGACCCAGACCGAGTCGGCCGGCGTGGCACCGAGCTGCGCCGAAATGGCCGGCAAGGCAGTGTTGGCAATGGCCGTGTCAAGCGAAGACATGGCCACGCCAATGGAGACCGCAATCATGGCGCCCAGGCGTTCTTCCAGCGCAATACCGTCACGAAGATGCAATGCCGGCTGTACCGTCTTGCCAAGGGCCTCTTGCTGCGAGTGCGCTGCGGTTTCAAGCACTTCCTGGCCTTCGCCAGACAGCACTGCCGTCACCGCGGCCTGGGCATGGGTGTCCTGCTTCGATGTCGTGCCAGGTGCGTGTGGCGCCGGGGTGCCCAGACGCGGCCGGGCCGGATTATTTTTTACCACGTTGTTTGCCACCTCGTTTGCCACCTTGTTTGCCGCCTCGTCTGCCGCATCACTTGCCACACTCGCAGTTGCATTCTCGGTGACGTTGTCAGCCACGTTATCGGTCATTCTTCTTTTCCACTTGGTGGAAGGGGATGGTTGCAGGGCGCCGGGCGCTGGCGCGCAGGCTGGCATCGATAGTAAACCATTGCGCAATTTTTCACAGCGCACGACCGGATTTGTGCGCCCCGCCCGGCTTGGACGCATCTTGCCGATGCAGTGTCCTCGCCAAGCGCTGCGGCGGTTTTGTCGCTGTCCGCGTTCAGGGTAGAATAGCGCCTGTTTACCTCCACCGAAAACAAGCGACCATGGCCTTCTCCAAGCACAACCAGAACTACACGTCAGAGATCACGCAATTCATCGACGCGCTGAAGGCCAACAACCCCGCCGTCGAAGCAGGCCAGATGGCCGGCCGCGCGCTGTTGTGGGACAAGAAACCGATTGACCTCGACACCCAGGCCCGCACCGATGCCTCCCGGGTCAAGCAGCAGGCGTATGTGTATCAGAACAAGCTCTGAGTCCGGGCTGGCTTACGCCCTGCCGCGCTGCGTGCCTGTCGACTGATTCGTCGCTGCCCTGATGGCCACGTCAGCAAAATCCTCCAACCGTGCCGGCGACCAGGCGAGCGAATCGAATGCCGATGTGCTGGCATTGTCCAGCCCGACCGACAGCACGCCCGATACGGTCGATGGCATCGGCTTTGCACGCTTGTATGGCGAGCCGCTGTTTCGCCTGCCGAACGACCTCTACATTCCACCGGACGCGCTGGAGATCTTCCTCGAAGCCTTCGAAGGTCCGCTCGATCTGCTGCTCTACCTGATTCGCAAGCAAAACTTCAACATTCTCGACATTCCCATGGCGCAGGTCACGCGCCAGTACCTGGAATACATCGAACAGATTCGTGTGCACAACCTGGAGCTGGCGGCAGAATACCTGCTCATGGCCGCCATGCTCATTGAAATCAAGTCGCGCATGCTGCTGCCCTCGCGCAAGACCGACAATGGCGAGGAAGCAGGCGACCCGCGGGCCGAACTGGTGCGCCGGCTGCTGGAATATGAACAAATGAAACTGGCAGCGTTTGAAATCGATGCCTTGCCACAGCATGGACGCGATTTCGTTCGCACCCAGATCCACATCGAGCAGCACACCGTGGTGAGCTGGCCCGATGTCAGCACCGCCGACCTGCAGGCAGCCTGGGCCGATGTGGTGGGCCGCGCCAAGCTGACGGCCCATCACATGATCAGCCGCGAAGAGCTGTCGGTGCGCGAGCACATGACCAGCATCCTGCGCCGCCTGCAAAGCGCCAGGTATGTCGAGTTTGCCGACCTCTTCGATCCGGCGCGCGGTGTGCGCGTGCTGGTGGTGAATTTTGTCGCCTTGCTCGAGCTGGCCAAGGAAACCCTGATCGAAATCACCCAGGCCGAACCGTTTGCCCCGATCTATGTGCGCCTGTCGTATTCTCCTGCGTGATGCCCGCACATAGGCTGTCATCCCGGCCCGAGGCTTGCGCATTCATTGCGCAGCCTTTTGCGCTGGCCGACGCAATGCCGACGGGCTTTCGGGGCGGCGTTCGTGCGCAACGGTGGCGACTGCCTTTGGCCGGCAGGCCATCTTGCAGCCATGGTGCGCGCGGTCGATGAGCAGCTACGGCAACCGGCAGCAGCCGGCAGCAATCGGCAGCAAGCTGCAGCAAGCATTTTTTCACCATAAAATCACCAGAACACTTCTTCAACGACCATGAAAATCATTTCTTCCATCGACGAGTTACGCGACCAGCTGCGCGGCCAGTTGCGTACCGCATTCGTGCCCACCATGGGTAACCTGCATGAAGGCCACCTGTCGTTGATGCGCCTCGCGCGCAAGCATGGTGACCCGGTCGTGGCCTCGATCTTCGTCAACCGCCTGCAGTTCGGGCCAAACGAAGACTTCGACAAATATCCGCGCACGTTTCAGGCCGATGTCGAGAAGCTGGAAAAGGAAGGCGT
>JBPBPY010000253.1:0-4761 GCA_050954505.1 Janthinobacterium lividum | reverse complement strand
CCGCAGCTTCAAATCCAGCGGCATGGTCGCCATCAAGGACAAGGAAGTCACGGCCACCGACGTCGCGCGCGTGATCGAGACCGCCAAGGCGGTCAACATTCCGACCGACCAGCAGCTGCTGCACACGGTGCCGCAGGAATTCATCGTCGACAACCAGGAAGATGTGCGCGAGCCCATCGGCATGAGCGGCATCCGTCTGGAAGTCAAGGTGCACATCGTCACCGGCGCGGTTTCGGCAGTGCAGAACATCGTCAAGTGCATCCGCCGCTGCGGCCTGGAAGTCTCGGACCTGATCCTGCAGCCGATGGCCTCGGCCGAGTCGGTCCTCACGCCCGACGAAAAGGAACTCGGCGTGGTGTTGATCGACATTGGCGGCGGCACCACCGACGTGGCCATCTTCACCGAAGGCGCGATCCGCCACACGGCGGTCATTCCGATTGCCGGCGACCAGATCACCAACGACATTGCCATGGCACTGCGCACGCCAACCTCGGAAGCCGAAGAAATCAAGCTGCGTTTCGGGGTTTGCAAACAGGTCCTGGCCGACCCGGGCGAATCGCTCGAAGTGCCGGGTCTTGGCGACCGCGGACCACGCACCTTGTCGCGCCAGGCACTTTCAGCGGTGATCGAACCGCGTGTGGAAGAACTTTTTGGCATCGTTCATCAAGTCGTACGTGAATCTGGCTATGAAGAAGTGCTCTCATCTGGCATTGTATTGACCGGTGGAAGTGCGATGATGCCGGGTATGGTGGAACTTGCTGAAGATATCTTCCTCAAACCCGCGCGCATGGGTATCCCCGAGTACAACGGCCAACTGGCAGATGTGGTGCGCAGTCCGCGTTATGCGACTGTGCTGGGCCTGCTGCTGGAGGCAAAAAAACAGTACTTGCGCGGCCATGTGGTCACGCGCCAGGAAGGTTCCGTCAAGGCGGTGTGGCAGCGGATGAAGGAATGGTTCCTGGGCAATTTTTAAGCAGCGCAGGTTTTGGGATTTTTGAACGAGTGCAGCATGCAGTGGCCAGAATTTAGCTTTACAGTCTGTGCAAATTTTTTGACTTTTAATTTAACTTAACTCGACACCGCAGTGGGCAGTTGCCAGGCGTTACAGCCAAGAACGAACCTGTAATCCCTGTTGACTGGACGCTGCTCTTTTTAGGAGATTTACCATGGAAATCGATATGCTGGACAACGCATCAACTGGTACCGTGATCAAGGTTGTCGGCGTGGGCGGTGCTGGTGGCAATGCGGTACAGCACATGATCAACAAGGGCGTCAGCGGCGTCGAATTCATTTGCGCCAATACCGATGCCCAGGCATTGAAGGAATCGCGCGCCCATAACGTGATCCAGATCGGCGATACCGGCCTGGGCGCCGGCATGCGTCCTGCCGTTGGCCGCCAGCTGGCCGAAGAATCGAAGAGCCGCATCGAAGATGCCTTGCGCGGTGCGCACATGGTGTTCATTGCTGCCGGCATGGGCGGCGGTACCGGTACCGGTGCTGCGCCGATCGTGGCGCAAATCGCCAAGGAACTGGGCGCCCTGACCGTGGCAGTGGTGTCGAAGCCATTTTCGTATGAAGGCCAGAAGTGCATGGAAATCGCCGACGAGGGCCTGGAAGCCTTGTCGCAGCATGTCGACTCGCTCATCATCATCCTCAACGAAAAGCTCGAAGAGATCTATGAAGACGACAGCATGATCGAATGGCTGCAGCACGCCGACGATGTGTTGAACAACGCCGTTGCCGGTATTGCCGAGATCATCAACGTTCCCGGCCATATCAACGTCGACTTCAATGACGTCAAGACCATCATGGGCGAGCAGGGCAAGGCCATGATGGGTACGGCCACCGCCTCGGGCGTGGACCGCGCGCGCATTGCCGCCGAACAGGCCGTGGCGTCGCCGCTGCTCGACGGCATCGACCTGTCAGGCGCGCGTGGCGTGCTGGTCAACGTCACCGCCAGCCGCAACCTCAAGGGCAAGGAAATCAAGGAAGTCATGTCGACCGTGCGCGCGTTTGCCGCACCGGACGCCTCGATCGCCCAAGGTATTGCCTACGACGACACCATGGGCGACGACATCCGCGTCACCGTGGTTGCCACCGGCCTGGGCCGCAACCGCAAGCAGCTGCAAATGGTGCAAACCCCGATGCAGCGCACCGGTACCAACAATGAGCCAGTCATGGCCTACGGCGGCATCGGTGGCCACACCGGTCTGGCCCACGCCAGCAGCGGCCAGGGTTCGGCCTCGGCCGCCGCTGCATTCGACGGCCTCAAGGCGCCGGCTGTCTGGCGCCGCGAGTCGGCTTCGGAAACCGTGCGGGCACTGGTCAAGAACGGCATGGAAGAGTACGACATCCCTGCATTCCTGCGCAAGCAGGCTGACTAAGCCAGGTATCGGGAAAAATCTCCGCGCTCACTTGCGGGAAGCGGAGAGTTGAATCTGGTGTGCTGGTAGATGAAAGACTTGCCATCGAAAGCAAGAAGCAGCAAAAAGCAGAAATAAAACGCCGCCTCTATCTGACGCGGCGTTTTTGCGTCTGAAATGCATAGGTGGATTAATAGTCGCGCACTGAATCAACAGCACCACTCGGTGCACATCGGTGCACGTTAATCCGGAACAAGGCATACTGAGCGTTCTTGATCGAAACGCCGCGTCCAGCCGATGCGGCGTTTTCGTTTCCGCGAATTTTTACCTTCATCCAAAGGACTTACCATGACCATCAAAATTGGCGACCAGCTGCCAGCAGGAAAACTCGCCGAATTCATCGATGTGGAAACCGAAGGCTGCGCGCTTGGCCCGAACACCTTCGATGTCGCTGCACTGACCAAGGGCAAAAAAATCGCACTCTTTGGCCTGCCCGGCGCCTTTACGCCAACCTGCTCGGCCAAGCATGTGCCGGGTTATATCGACAATGCCGACGCGTTCAAGGCCAAGGGCGTCGATGAGATCTGGTGCATCTCGGTCAACGACCCATTCGTCATGGGTGCCTGGGGCCGTGAATTGAAAGCGGTCGGTACCGTGCGCATGCTCGGTGATGGCAGCGCAACGTTCACCAAGGCCCTGGGCCTGGATCAAGATTTGACCGAGAAGGGCATGGGTGTGCGTTCGCTGCGGTATTCCATGCTCGTCGATGACGGCGTGGTCAAGCAGCTCAATGTGGAAAGCGGCGGCAAATTCGAAGTCTCGGATGCCCAGACCATGCTGCAGCAGTTGGACTGATCGCGCATGCGCCAAGGGCGGTTGCTGGCCATGGATGGCGCAGGTCTATAGTGCCAGTTTCGCCAGGCTGGCATCGAGAATTGCCTGGACCAGTTCGGCGGGTTCGATAGGTTTGGTCAGATAAGCGCTGAAGCCGGCATCAAGTGCGCGCTGCTGGTCTTCTGTTCGGGTGAACGCTGACAGGGCAATGGCGGGGATGGTTCTGCAGCGCTGATTTTCAACGTTGCGCAAGCGCTTTATGAATTCAATGCCATCGACTTGCGGCATGCCGATGTCACTGACCAGGATATCGGGCAACTCTTTGCGGATCAGCAGCAAGCCTTCGGTGGCGTTGCTGGCCACCAGCGTCCGGGCGCCGCATTGGCGCAGCAGATGCCGGACCACGTCAAGCGCATCGGCTTCGTCATCAACCACCAGCACCGTGAGCGCCGACAAATCGACCGATTTGAAGGCGCCCCGGTCCATCTGCAGTACCGCTGTTTCACGGTCGCGGCCGAACTGCGCGCCCGGGGCGGATTCGGTGCGCGGAAAACCAAGCAGAAAACGGGTTCCCATGTTCGCACCGCCGCTCTCGGCGCGGATCGAACCCCCATGCAGTTCAACCAGTTGCTTGACGATGGCCAGGCCCAGGCCCAGGCCGCCATAACGCCGCGTGGTCGAGGCATCGGCCTGGCGGAAGCGATCGAAGACATACGGCAGGAATTCTGCATCGATACCGATGCCGGAGTCGCTTACCTGGATCTGGATTTCGTGCTCGGACGAGGTCAAGGCGATATCGATGCGGCCTTGCCTGGGCGTGAATTTGACGGCATTCGAAAGCAGATTCCACATCACCTGTTGCAAGCGGTTGGTGTCGCCGGACATGAAGGCAGTGCCGCTGGCCAGATCCTGTTCCAGCCGGATTTGCTTGGCAAACGCAGCGGGACGAATTGTGTCGACTGCAGAGCGGATGAAACTGTTCGGGTCGACGCGCTGGATATCGAGGCTGATCTTGCCTGACACGATCTTGTTCATGTCCATCAAATCATCGATGAGCCTGGCCTGGGCACGGGCATTGCGCTCGATGGTGTCGAGTCCTTTCATCAAGGTCTCTTCATTGCGCACGCCGCCGCGCAGGATCTGCGACCAGCCGAGGATGGCAGACAGCGGGGTGCGCAATTCATGTGAAAGTGTGGCCAGGAATTCATCCTTGAGCACATTGGTGCGTTCGGCCAGCTGGCGTGCCGAGCGTTCACCGTCAAGCAGCGCCTGGCGCTCGCTGGCAATGGCTTGCGAGCTGGCCAGCCCCGTTGCACTCAGGGCCAGCCTGGCGTCGAACACCGAAGCCAGCACGGCAATGGTCAGCACTGCACCGGTCACAACGATAACCAGGATTGCCAGGCCATTCGGACTCACGCCATCGCGCGCACCCAGGCAGACGCTGCCCGCCGGGAAGTTGGCCGCTGCCATGCCGGTGTAATGCATGCCGGCAATGGCCAGTCCCATGACGACAGCGGCAGCGGCGCGCAGCCAATGGGTGTGGCGGCCGCTGCGCTGGAGTGCA
>JBPBPY010000319.1:0-4821 GCA_050954505.1 Janthinobacterium lividum | reverse complement strand
CTGGTCCGACCACATGATGGGAATGCCGTCACGGATGGGATAGGCCAGCTTGTCCGGCTGGCAGATCAATTCCTGCGCGCTGCGGTCGTATTCAAGCGTGTGCTTGCAGATCGGACAGACCAGAATATCAAGCAATCGGGTATCCACGTAATTTCTCCAGAATTTGTTCAGCCAGGCCGGCTTCCAGGGTCGCTGTCACCGGCACCACCCATACACGGGGATCCTGGCGCAGGCTCTCTATACCGACGCATTTTACTGCATCCTTCTCCGTGATCAGAATGATATCGGCATCCAGGCCGGCGAACGGCTGGTCGAGGAAATCATGGTGATCCGGCAGCGGCAAGGCGGTGAATTCCAATCCCGATGCAGCCAGCATGGCAAAAAAACGCGCCGGGTTGCCGATGCCGGCTGCCGCGACAATCCGCGGCTTGCCATGGTCGGTAGCGGTTTGCGCCAGCACCGCCAGCGGCATGCGGTGGCTGCGCTGCGCCAGGCGTTCGACCATGGCGCCGGAAAGCTGCATGCGAAATGCGTCCACCGGCATGCCGGCCACCGCGCGCGGTGCATTGACGATGGTGAAATCACGATGGCGCGACAGCGGTTCGCGCAGGGGACCGGCCGGCAACAGCCAGCCATTGCCGCCGCCGCGCGCATCGAAGAGGACAATTTCCAGGGCGCGGTCCATGGCGTAGTGCTGCAGGCCATCGTCCGAAATCAGCACATCGACCAGCGGGTGGTCGGCCAGCAGCGCGCGCCCGGCGGCCACCCGGTCACGCCCCACCACCACCGGCACACCGGTGCGCGCGGCAATCAGGACCGGTTCATCGCCGCGGTCCTGCGGCCGCGAGCCGGCATCGACCGTGCGTGGGGCGCTGCGTTTGCCACCCATGTCCTGGGCTCCATGCCCACGCGAGATCACGCCCGGCGTGTAGCCGGCTGCACGCAGCAGCTCGACGAGCCAGATGGTGAAAGGCGTCTTGCCGGTGCCGCCCACGAAGACATTGCCCACCACCAGCACCGGCACAGCCAGGGCCGTGCGCGGCAGCCAGCCTGCCGTGTAGAAATGGCGCCGCAGCGCCGCCACGGCGCCATACAGCCGCGAGAGCGGCCACAGCAGGCAGGCCAGCAGCCCGCGCCGCATCCACGCGCGCGCCAGGATGGCTTCCAGGGCGGGGCGCTGCCTGCGCCGGCGCACCTGCGCAGAATTGCTGGGCAACGGCAAACCCGGCCAGCCCTATTTCCGCGCGCTGGTCTGGGCGGCAAACGTCAGCCGGGCCAGGCCGGCCAGGCGCGCAGCTTCGAGTACATTGACCACGGTTTGATGGGTTGCCATCGCATCGGCGTTGATGATCAGCACCGGATCGGCCTTGGCGCCACCGGCACCGAGCGCACTGGCCGCAGCGCGCAGGTCTTCACCCAGGCCGGCAACATCGCGATAGGCAATCTGCACATTGTTGATGGCGTAGCGGCCCTGGGCGTCGATGATGACATTGATCTCGGCAGGCCGGTCGGCAGCGCGCTCGGCATCAGCCGTGGGCAGTGTCACCTGCAGCGCGGTGAACTTGCTGTAGGAAGTCGTCACCATCAGGAAGATCAGGATCACCAGCAGCACGTCGATGAAGGCAATCAGGTTGATTTCGGGATGCTCGCGATGGCGCCCCTTGCGAAAATTCATGGTCAGATGTCCTGTGTCGAAATCGCGGCCAAAGCGCCCGCTGGCGCGGTCCGGGAAGCCATCTCAGCGACGCACGCCATGGACGCTGTCGACAAACTTGACGGCCTGCTGTTCCATATCGACGATGAAGCCGTCGACCAGTGCGCGAAAATGACGGTAGAACACCAGCGACGGCATGGCAATGGCCAGGCCGAATCCGGTGTTGTAGAGCGCGACCGAAATGCCGTGCGCCAGTTGCGCCGGGCTGGCGCCTGTGGCATTTTGCGATCCGAAGATCTCGATCATGCCGACGACGGTGCCGAACAGCCCCATCAAGGGCGCCAGCGTGGCGATGGTGCCCAGCGTGGTGAGGAACCGTTCAAGGTCGTGCGCCGCACCGCGGCCGGCTTCCTCGATGGCTTCCTTCATGATGTCGCGGTCGCTGTCGACATTGCGCAGACCGGCGGCAAGCACGCGGCCGAGCGGCGAATTGTGTTCCAGGTTGGCCAGCACGCCATCGTTGATCTTGCCGCTTTGGTGCACGCGTATGACTTCCTGCAGCAGGTTGGAGGGCAGCATGCGGCTGCGACGCAGGTGCAGCAGCCGTTCGACGATCAGTGCCAAGGCGATGATGGAGGCAAGCAACAGGAACCAGATCGGCCAGCCGGCCGATTGAATGATGGCGAACAAAAAAACTCCTTGTGGATGATCAAGCCGATCGAATCGATCGTGGATGCAGAATGTAGCGCGTTGAAGCCTGGCGAGCAAGACTGGCGCGCATATTTTCCCGATCTGCCTGGGCCGGCGCGTCGGATCGTCATGATACATGATGGAAGCAGCCGCGGAATTGCCTTCGCTGCAAAGCCGCTGCAGGCAGTCGGGCCACTGCATGGTTGGACGAACTCCGGTAAGATGTCGACCCGAAAGCATGCGCCGGAGCCGTGACCCGGAAGCAGGCACCCGAAGCGTGGGCCAAGGCGCGGATTCGAAGCGGCAGCACGATGGCGCCGCTTGTGCAGCCACCGGCAATGCCGGCGCCCACCCAACATTCCAGAGGCGTTTCTTGCAGGCCGGCGCCAGGCGAACGCCAGGGCCAGGGATGCAGGACGCTACCTTGAAGAAAATATTGCTCAAACGCCCATTTTATTAACATTTGCTGTGGATAACTTTGTGGACAGGTTTTACCACAGTGGACAAAGTGCTTGATTTTTAACGACTTTTATTTGTTGCCCAAGAAATAAGCAATTCGTCTTTCTCTTCTAAATCAAACACTTACCGCTGACTATTAGCATGAAATCGACGCTGTGACAATTGTGTCGACTGATCACGTTGCCTGTGGACAGAATTTAACCCGAGGAAGTCGTGGAAACCAACAACCGTGCCGCCACATCGGCGTCTGCCGCGCCGGTGATCACTGTCACTGCCCTGAATCAAGCTGTCGCACGGCTGCTGGAGAAGTCCTTTCCGCTGTCCTGGGTTGCGGGCGAAATCTCCAATTTCACGCGCGCCGCCTCCGGCCACTGGTATTTCACGCTCAAGGACGACGGCGCGCAGGTGCGCGCCGTGATGTTTCGCGGCCGTGCCCAATACGCTGATTTCACGCCGCGCGAGGGCGACAAGGTCGAAGTGCGCACGCTGGTCACGCTGTATGCGCCGCGCGGCGACTACCAGCTCAATGTCGAATCGATCCGGCGCGCCGGAGTCGGCAACCTCTACGAAGCGTTTCTGCAGCTGAAACAGAAACTGGCTGCGGAAGGCTTGTTCGACCCGGCCCGCAAACGTCCGCTGCCGGCTTTCGTGCGCACCGTTGGCGTGGTCACCAGCCTGCAGGCGGCCGCATTGCGCGACATTCTCACTACGCTGCGGCGCCGCGCTCCGCACGTTGCGGTCATCCTCTATCCGGCTGCGGTGCAGGGCGATGGTGCGGCAATGAAGATTGCCCAGGCCATTGCCACGGCTTCGGCGCGCGCCGAGTGCGATGTGCTGCTGGTATGCCGCGGTGGCGGCAGCATCGAAGACCTGTGGTCCTTCAACCATGAAGTCGTGGCACGCACGATTGCCGGCTGCGCCATGCCGGTGATTGTCGGCGTCGGCCATGAAACCGACTTCACCATTGCCGACTTTGCCGCCGACCTGCGTGCGCCGACGCCAACCGCCGCGGCCGAACTGGCGGCCACGCCACGGGCCGACTGGCTGGCCAGCCTGGGCCAGCTGGCAGTGGAACTCAGACGGGCCATGCGGCGCCAGCTTGGCGAACAGGCCCAGACCCTGGACTGGCTGGCCCGCCGTCTGCAAAGCCCGGCTGCCACCATCGGCTACCAGCGTGCAGCCTTGCGCGCCATCGAGGTCCGCCTTGGCCATGCTACCCGCATGCCGCTGTCGCAGGCGCGTTTTGCACTCAACCAGCTCGGCACCCGCCTGGGTGGCCAATTGCCTGACATCACGGCGCAACGGCTGCGCGTGGCCAGCCACCAGCAACGGCTGGCGCGCCAGATGACTGCCCAGACCAGGCACAGGCGCCAGGGCCTGGCGGCGCTGGCAGCCCAACTCGAACTGCTCAACCCGCAGCGTACCCTGGAACGCGGCTATGCCATCGTCACCGATGAGCGTGGCCACATCGTCCGCTCGCCACGTGAACTGGTGCCGCGCTCCGTGCTCACGCTGCGCCTGGCCGACGGTTCCGCGCAGCTTGGCATCAGCTCGGTGCAGCCGACACTGGATTAGGCCACCGATGCAGCGCAGGCTTATCCGAACTACAATGTCGTCTCTGTCAAACTGCTGACGCCAGGATCTGGCACCATTCGGGAGACAGCGTGCCGCAAAGCTGCGCCGTCAAACGCAGCGCTTGACCGGGCGTTGCCAGCGCGGATTTCATGCCGCTCGAACTCCCGCCACGCAGCCGTAACAAAAACCCACCGAACCAACACGAAAGGACGCACCATGGAACATACCCTGCCACCTCTGCCGTACGCCAAGAACGCACTGGCGCCAAGCATCTCGGAAGAAACGCTGGAATATCACTACGGCAAGCATCATCAGGCATATGTCACCAATCTCAACAACCTGATCAAGGGCACCGAGTTTGAAAACATGCCCTTGGAAGACATCATCCGCAAGTCGTCCGGCGGTGTTTTCAACAACTCCGCGCAAGTCTGGAACCACACGTT
>JBPBPY010000192.1:0-4855 GCA_050954505.1 Janthinobacterium lividum | reverse complement strand
GCTGTGTGTGCAGCCGAATACATGCCGCTGGTGGAACGCCTGTGGCTGCCGATCAAGGGCGTGCCGCGCAGCTTGTGGCGCAACGTGACCTTCTGGAAGGATGTGGCGTCCGCCAAACGGATTGGCGACGCCTGCAAGAAAACCATGGAACACGGCAAGGTCGTCGATGAGACGTTGCTGGCCTTGATCGCGGAAGCTGACTCCTTGATGGCGCAGCATGCTCTGGCACATGGCGATGACCTGACATCGCTTGCCTCGTCCCAGCCTGCTGTGGTGGTAGCGATCGAAACCATGCTGCACCATCTGGGCAGCATCGAGTCGGCGCTCGACGAAGCCAGTGGACAACGCTACCGCCTGGGCCAGCAGCAAATCGCCCAGCCCGCCCTGAGCGAAACCGACATCGTGCAGGAACTGCTGCAGGTGGCCAACGATCTGGAGCTCATCGATGAATACGGCTTGATGGATCTGGATGCGGACCTGCGCGCCGGCATGAGCGAAGACCTTTCAAAAGTGGCCAGATTGACGCAAGACCTTCGTGGCCATGGGGCCAGCATGAGCATGTTGCGCCAGCAAATGCCGCTGCGCCAACGCCTTTTGCAGCCGCCGTCCGAGCCTGCTTCGCACGTGCTGCTTGCCACCGCACGCGTGGTCGAAGACATCACTGCTCGGGTGACACGGCTCAAGAATGCGTTGGAAAACGAAGTCACGCTCGATTCCATGCCGCAGTGATGTTTGGCGGCGCTGCGGATGCACGGCGTGATGGTGCGCTAGCGCAATGATGGATTTGCAACGCGCGTTACACTGCCTGGTATTTCCAGAAGCCATTACCATGTCCAGACCCACGCCACCGCGCAATCAGGAAGAATCACCGATTGCCATCTACGGCGCCATTGCCGCCAATGTCGCGATTGCCGTCACTAAATTTGTCGTCGCAATACTGACCGGCAGTTCTGCCATGCTCTCGGAAGCAATCCATTCCTCGGTGGACACCTTCAACGGATTGCTGCTGCTGGTTGGCCTGAAACGCAGCAAACGGCCGGCCACGCCGGAACACCCGTTTGGTCATGGCAAGGAGCTGTATTTCTGGAGCCTGATCGTGGCAGTCCTGATTTTCGGGCTCGGTGGTGGCGTGTCCTTGTATGAAGGATTCCAGCATATCCTGCATCCGGTCAAAATGGTTGATGCAACATGGAATTATGTCGTGCTCGGCCTGGCCTTTGTGTTCGAAGGCATCAGCTTTGCCATAGCCCTGCGTGAGTTCCTGGCGGAAAAGGGCAGCACGCCATTCTGGAAAGCGATACACCGCAGCAAGGACCCGACAACCTATACTGTCCTGGCCGAAGATTCGGCGGCACTGGTTGGCCTCTTGATTGCAGCATTGGGCATTTTCCTCAGTCATCGCTACAACATTCCCGAGCTCGATGGCGCCGCTTCGGTACTGATCGGCCTGTTGCTCGCCGGTGTGGCCGTTCTCCTGGTGCGCGAATCCAGGGGTTTGTTGATCGGCGAGGGCATCCGGCCTGATACGGCTGCAGAGATTCGCAGCCTGGCACTGGAAAAGCCGGAGGTCCACAGCGTTGGCCGCATCCAGTCGATGTACCTGGGGCCGGATGAAGTGCTGGTGACGATGGAGCTGGAATTTGTCGACGGTACGCTGGCAAGCCGCAGCGCGCAGACCGTCGGCCTGCTGGAAAGACAGGTGCGGGACCGTTATCCGATGATTCAGCGATTGTTCATTGGCGCAGACGTGGCGCAATGAGGCAACGGCGACGGCGTCGATCCGTGGCGCGTCTGGATGGGACAGGCAAGGTCGATTCGCCAGCGTTGCCAGCCGACTTCAGTGGCCCAGGCATTTGCCTGGCTGGCTTGCTAGACGTCGAATCCTCGGCACGACGTTCTCCGGCACGAAAAACGGGACCGACGCCATGGCGTGGATCCCGTCGCGTTCAATCAACTACCTGAACAATTTGCTGATTCAACATTACTGTCACGCGGCACTGCAGACATCAGCCTGGCGATAATCGGTGACGACCCTCAGTTGACAACCCTCAGTCGACAGCCCGGTTGGCCGAAATGAACACCAGGGCACTACGCAAATCATCGAACGAGGCTTCCGGATGAGTGCTGCTGAGTACCTTGGTTTTGCCATCCTTGGCCAGGGTCAGCCAATTTTTTTCACGAATTTTCGCGCCTAGACATTTGATACGGAATTCATAACCGCGCAGTGAAGTCAGAAACGGCAGAAGGGTGTTAATGCCCAGCAAAACCTGATCAACCTGCTCAGGCTGGTTGCGGTTCATGCGGATTTCCGTCACATACTGGCCGGTCTTTGGATTCATCGCACCGGGCGCACCCATGCAGAAGGGCGCCAGCGCCTTGTCCAGCAAGGCCCAGGAACCGGCGGCATGCTTGTCGACGGCAATCAGCAAGGTTTTCCAGCGCGGCGCTTCATCGGCAGCCTTGGCAGCGTTGACTGCCGGCATTTGTTCGGCGATCACCGTTTCGACATCCCAGGCCTGGCGTTCGGCCAGCAACTTCTGTTCAGCGCGTTCCTGCGCCTTGGTCTTGGTCTTGATGGTCCTGGTCAACGGCGCAGCAGCGATTGGCTTGCTGACAGGCAGGGCGGCGGCCGAGCTTGCACGTCCTTCTTTTGAAGCTGATTCGGTCATTCGGGACTGAGTGTTTGGCATGACGAAAACTCCGGCGCAAAAGGGTCATTATTATATAGGAGCGCAGCGTTTGCGGCAAAAACGCATCGATTTTGACGGCGGGCAAAACTTCTCGATTATCCTCCATGCCAGACCTTTTTGCCATTGATTTTTACCCCTCCAGGGTCACGGCAGCGTCAGGCACCGGGCCGACAAATGCCGCCACGTCGGCTTCAATGGCAAAGCTGGCACCGGAGCGCGCAGCCAGTATGTCATCCGGGTTTTGCGGCCTGGCCACTGCATAACCCTGCACATAGTCCACGCCAAGTGCCGCCAGGGCCCGGACGGTGGCACTGTCCTCGGCCCACTCGGCAATGGTCGTCATGTTCAGCGTGCGTGCCAATTGGACGATGGCGCCGACGATGGCGGAATTGGCCGGATGGTCGATCATGTTGACAATGAAGCTGCCATCGATCTTGAGTATGTCGGCAGGCAAATCCTTGAGGTAGGAAAACGAGGTGTAGCCGGCACCAAAATCATCGAGCGCAACCTTGACGCCAAAACTGCGCACTTCATTGATGAAACGGCAGGTGTGGGCCATGTCGTGCAAGGCAACGCTCTCGGTGACTTCCAGGCACAGCAGGCTGGCGGCGGCCGGGTTGGCCTTGAGCATGGCATATGCATCCTGGACAAAGCGTTCGTCATTGAGCGACGCGCCGGACAGATTCATGCAGACAAACTGGGTATTCGACAGTGCCGCGCGATGCGCGCCGATCCAGGCCAGCGTGCTGGCCAGCACCCAGCGGTCGATGATGCCGACCCGGCCGCTGTTTTCTGCTGCGCCAATGATGCGCCCGGCCGACATCATGCCGCCGTCCAGGTCGCGCACCCGCAATAGCACTTCGAAATTCAGCGATGCATGCGGTGCGTGCAGAGACATGATCGGTTGCATTGCTAGGAACAGGTCCTGCAACACCGACCCATCGGCAATCCGTTCCACCAGGGCCAGCTCTGCCTCATGGTCGCGAAACACCGCTGCCGTTTTTTCATAGGCGACCAGGCCGTTATGGTGGCCGGACTTGGCTTCCCGGCAGGCCTTGTCGGCAGTCGAGACGGCATCCTTGATCTTGGTACCCGGGCTGACATCGATGAGCCCGATCGAGGCGCGCACCTGGAAAGCGTTGTCGCCGACCCGGTACGGCATGGTCCCGATGTGTTCGACCAGTTCACGGCAGATCACGGCAGCGGATGGAATCGGCGTATTCGGCATGGTGATGACAAATTCATCGCCGCCGATGCGGCCGACATGCTGGTTTCCGCTGAGCATGGACGTAATGCGGCCGCATACCTGGCGCAGGACTTCATCGCCGGCGGCATGGCCGTACAGGTCGTTGATGAGCTTGAAGCGGTCGAGATCGAGGTAGGCAAGCGAAAGCGGATGGTCTTCGTCGATGTCCTCGAAGGTGGCGCTGAGCAGCTTTTCGACGCCGCGCCGGTTCGAGACCTTGGTCAGCGGATCGTGGTCGGCCATGTACAGCAGTTCCGCCGTCACCTTGCGCTTGTCGGTCACGTCCTGCAGGAACCCTTCGATCTTGCCGCGCGACTGCGCTGCCTTGACTAGGAAATGCTTGCGTGCCGAGAGCGTGCGGATTTCAAGTTCGACATCGGTCTGCAGCAACACCTGTTGATGCAGCCGGTCCCAGGATCCTGATTCGAAATAATCTTCCCAGCGGTTGTTGCCTGCCGCCGTCACATCCTTGCCCAGCAAATCGCGCAGGATTGGGTTGGCACTGAGAAATCGACCGTCGGCGTCGAGGCTGAACAGGCCAATGGGAATGGCTTCGTAATTGTGCTGCAGTTCAGCCCGTGCCTCGAGGCGGCCCTGGTGATCCAGGCGCAGCTGTTCGGCCACTGCCAGCGCTGCCAGCAGCACCGATGCCAGGGCGGCGGTGACGCTGTTGACCATGCCAGCCAGATTGCGCAGCCCCAGCGAGGCGGAAATGACTTCGAACAGGGCCGCGAAGACCCAGACCAGCAGGGAAGCGGTGTACCACATCGTCACCCGTGAACGCTTGTAGATCAACAGCCGCGCCAGCAGATACACCAGCACCACGATGATCAAGCCGACCACCGCCCAGAACAGGCGCAGGAAATCGCCCGGCACGATCACCAGTGACAGACCAACCATTGGCAGGCACAGCCATTGC
>JBPBPY010000147.1:0-4865 GCA_050954505.1 Janthinobacterium lividum | reverse complement strand
CGCACCCAGGCCGCAGCCAACGCCGGAACCGGAGCCACCGCAGCCGGTGGTCAAGGAACAGGCGAAACCTGCGCCGGCGCCCACCCCGCGACCTGAACCGGTGGTCACGCCCAAGCTGGCGCCGGTAGCCAAGCCCGATATCGCCCTCGAGGAAGAAAAGAAACGCAAGAAGCGCGAGGAAGAAAAGGCGCGCGAACTGGCAGAACAGCGCGCCGAGCAGGCCCGCGAGCGCGAGGCAGAACTCAAGGCAGAGCGCGAAGCAGAACGCAAGGAAGCGCTGCTGGAAAAACAGAAAGCCGAAAAAGCCGACCAGGCGAAAAAGAAGCTGGCACAGAAGCAGGCTGACGAGCGCGAACAGGAGCAGGAAAAGAAAGAGGCCGAGCAAAAACGCAAGCAGGAGCAGGACAAGGCAAAAGCCACGGCAGCAGCGGAAACCAAACGCAAGCAGGCTGAAGCACAGGCCAAGGCCAAGGCCGATGAAAAGGCCGCCGATGCCCGCCGCAGTGCCGACTTGAACCGCATGAACAGCCAGGCTGCTTCGACGGCCACCGGTTCCGGCGGCAGCGGTACGGCTGCAAAATCGCAAGGTCCGCGTGGCGACGCCAGCTACATTGCCCGTGTTGGCGCTAAAATCAAATCGAATACGGTGTTCAACGTCAGTGACGATCTGAGTTCCAACGCCTCGGTCGAATACTCGGTCGACCTGCTGCCCGACGGTTCGGTGCGCAGCGTGCGCAAGCTCAAGAGTTCCGGCATTCCCGGCTTCGATGAAGCAGTCGCGCGCGCCATCGACAAATCGCAGCCCTACCCGGCCGACAAGTCAGGCGCCGTGCCATCGAGCTTTACCTTAAGCCATAAACCCAAGGATCAGTAACCATGATGAAAATTCACTTCCAGCGCCTGTGCGCGCTGATCGGCTTCGTGGCCGTGTGTGCCACCGCCCAGGCGCAGATGCGCATCGACATTTCCGGTGTCGGCGCCACGCAGATTCCGATTGCCATTGCCGGCTTTGCCAATGAAGACGTCGCACCTGCCCAGGTCACCGCCATCATCAAGGCCGACCTCGGCCGCAGCGGCTATTTCAAGATCATCGACACCGGCAACAGCATGTCGGAAACCGCCAGCGTCAATTACGCCGACTGGAAATCACGCGGCGCCGATGCACTGGTGGTCGGTAGCGTCCAGCGCCTGGCCGATGGCCGCTTCGATGTACGCTACAAACTGATCGACACCATCAAGGCCTCGCAGCTGTCTTCACTGGCCCTGGCTGCGCAGCCGCAGTTCACCCGCGTGACCGGCCACAAGATTGCCGACGACATCTATGAAAAGCTGATCGGCACGCGCGGCGCCTTTGCCACCCGCATTGCCTATGTGACCAAGGTGGGCCGCGAATACCGCCTTGAAGTCGCCGACGCCGATGGCGAAGGCGTCAACGTTGCCCTGCGTTCCAACGAACCGATCATCTCGCCGGCCTGGTCGCCTGATGGCACCAAGGTGGCCTATGTGTCATTCGAGAGCAAGAAGCCGGTGGTGTATGTGCAAGACCTGGTCACGCGCCAGCGTGTGCAGGTGGCCAACTTCAAGGGCAGCAATTCGGCACCATCATGGTCGCCTGACGGCACCAGGCTGGCCATCGCGCTGGCACGCGAAGGCCTGACCCAGGTGTATGTGGTCAACAGCGACGGCAGCAACCTGCGCCGCATCACCAATACCGACGGCATCGATACCGAGCCACAGTTCTCGGCTGACGGCAATTCGATCTACTTCACCAGCGACCGCAGCGGCGGCCCGCAGATCTACAAGATGAGCGCATCGGGCGGCAATGCCCAGCGCGTGACCTTTTCCGGCACCTACAACATCAGCCCGCGTGTTTCACCCGATGGCAAGACCCTGGCTTACATCTCGCGCCGTGGCGGTGGTTTCCAACTGTATGCACTGGACCTGGCCAGCGCCCAGGAGTTGCGTCTTTCCGACACGACCAAGGATGAATCGCCCAGTTTTTCACCGAACGGCAAGTACATCATGTATGCCACGGAGGCTGGCCGCCGCGGTTCGCTGGCCGTTGTTTCGGTCGATGGCCGCGTGCGCCAGCGCCTGACCGTGCAAGCCGGCGATATTCGTGAACCCACGTGGGGCCCTTTCATGAAATAATTGCGTGCGAATAAAATTGAAGAATATTGCGGAATCGTTCGTTTTGTCGATTCTTCGTTCCAGTCTTACTTAATTGTTGTCCATATTACTCATCCAGGAGAATCAAATGCAATTTCCAAAAGCCATCGCCCTCGCGATTTCGAGTTCCTTTCTGTTCGCAGCGTGCTCGACCCCGGTCAAGCTCGATGACAAGGCACCGGTCGTTGATCGTTCCGGCATGAATGGCAATGGCGCCGATGCAAACAGCGTCGACCCGCGTACCGTCAACGCCGTGCGTGCCGGTTCGACCGATCCCCTGAATGATCCGCAAGGCGTGCTGGCCAAGCGCAGCATCTATTTCGACCTCGACAGCTACAGCGTCAAGGAAGAATTCAAGTCTGTCATCGAAGCCCACGCCCGCTATTTGAACAACAACAAGAGCCGCAAGATCATCATCCAGGGCAATACCGATGAACGCGGTGGCCGCGAGTACAACCTGGCGCTGGGCCAGAAGCGTGCCGAAGCCGTGCGCAAGTCGCTGTCATTGCTGGGTGTGGCCGACAGCCAGATGGAAGCGATCTCGTTCGGCAAGGAAAAGCCGAAGGCTACCGGTAGCGACGACGCAGCATGGGCAGAAAACCGCCGCGCTGACATCGCTTACTGATCGCCATGAAAATCGTGCTCAGATCTGCACTGGCAGCCGGGCTGGCAGCTGCCTGTTGCTTTGCTCCCTTGCAGGCCAGTGCAGGCCTGTTCGACGATGACGAAGCGCGCCGCGCGATACTCGATATCCGCGCGCGCCTCGATTCGCTCGACCGCCGCATGGAGACCAAGGCCGACAAGACCACCAGTCTCGACCTGGCGGGACAGAGCGACCAGCTTCGCAGCGAGATTGCCCGCCTGCGCGGCCAGATCGAAGTCTTGACCAACGAGCTGTCGAACGCCGAGCGGCGCCAGAAGGATTTCTATACCGATCTCGATGGCCGCATCCGCAAGGTCGAACCGCAGCGGGGCGTCATCGATGGCCGCGAAGTCGATATCCAGCCCAATGAACAAAAGACTTACGATGCGGCACTGGCCTTGTTCAAGGCCGGCGACTACAAGAATGCCAGCGCTGCTTTTGCCAGCTTCATTCGCACCTACCCGCAGTCGGGCAATCTGCCTTCGGCCAATTACTGGCTTGGCAATACCTACTATGCGCAGCGCGACTACAAGAACGCCATAGCCGCGCACCTGACGGTGGCCACCAGCTTCCCCGACAATGCCAAGGCACCGGAGTCGCTGCTCAATATCGCCAGCTGCTATGTGGAGTTGAAGGACAAGCCGGCAGCAAAGAAAACCCTGGAGTCGCTGGTGTCGCGTTATCCGGATGCCGATGCAGCCAAGACCGCGCGCGACCGGATGGCATCGCTGAAGTAATGCGGTGAGCAGCCTGATGTGGTGCTGCCAGCGCAGGTGTTGTAGGAATGAGCAGGCTTCTGCGATTCAATGTGGAAGATGCAAATTAATCAGCATATTGATTTGACAGTGCCATAGTGGCTGCTTATAATTGCGGTCTTTCGGGTCGTTAGCTCAGCTGGTAGAGCAGCGGACTTTTAATCCGTTGGTCGCAGGTTCGAATCCCGCACGGCCTACCAGGAATATGTCGTAATGAATCAAGGGTCTCCATCAGGAGGCCCTTTTTTTCGTCCAGAAAAAAATCACTTCAGACTTTTTCTGCCACCGTTGAATCAACCAGATTCATGATGTAATCGCGGACATCGCCCGGCCAAGCTTGAGTGAGTTTGCGCAACTGCTGTCCATCATTAGCAAACAGCGCACGCGAAGCTTCTTCAAAACCTGCCATATCGCCAGCCATCACAGACATGAAGTGGTGTGCAGATTCATTCGCCCGGCGTTGCCGGTCCTGGTCTGTGTTTTGCCGGCGCATTTCATCAACCAGTTTTCGCAAGGTCACCGACGCACCGCCCGGCTGCTCAGCCAGCCAGTCCCAGTGGCGTGGCAGCAGCGTCACTTCGCGCGCGATGACGCCAAGCTTTGGCCGGCCACGCCCGCGTGGCTCGCTGGCGTCCACGGAGTCGGCCGATGCCGATTGCCCCGCTTCATGCTGGGACTGTTCTGAAGACAAGCGCGTAAGGAATTCGCTATCGCTTCCCCGGATGTCGACATCGACGGCCTGACCAGTCTGGTCGGAAAAGATCAGTAATGACCCATGTGCGTTGGATCCCGCCGCGTGTTTCACAGCCAATGCATTAACCGTCAAACTGCCGGATGCAATGCGATTGTGGCCATTGAAGCTTGTGTAGGAAACGCTGTTGTTATTGTTCATGAGGTGGCTTCATCTGAGTTGAGCCGGGTGAGCGAATGAATAATACCCGGATCAAATTATCCGGTCAATATTATCCGGGTTTAATTTCACAGACTAACCCACTCCCCTGACAGCTGATACTCGGTTCCTCCCATGCCCCGCTTGAACTGGTTGTAGCCGTGCCCCGGGAAGAGTCCACCAACATCGAGCCAGCGGCAACCGGCTTTTTTCATTTCGAGGATTGCTTGCCAAAACAGATAATTGCCTGTGTGTGATTCCCGCCCGGCTGCATTGGTCAAGCTGATGATACATTGTGCAACAGGGCCGCTTCGGATCCAGCAGCCGGCAGTCGAGGCGTTGTGCCAGGCTGCCTGGGCAGTCGGCCATTATTTGAATTGGCGTTGGACCAGCATGATGGTGGCACCCA
>JBPBPY010000134.1:0-4875 GCA_050954505.1 Janthinobacterium lividum | reverse complement strand
AAGGTGCGTCGGAACTCGATGCGCTGCTGTCGCAACTCAAGCAGGCCCAGGAACGCCTGGCCGACCGCCATGGCCGCTATGTCCCGCTGGCGCTGAAAATTGCGCCGGATATCGATGATGCCCAGGTCACCAACATTGCCGACTCGTTGCTGCGCCACCGGATCGACGGCGTCATCGCCACCAACACCACGCTTGCACGCGAAGCCGTCAAAGGCATGCAGCATGGTGACGAAGGAGGCGGCCTGTCGGGTGCGCCGGTGCGGGAACTCTCCAATGCCGTGATCCGCAAGCTCAAGGCGGCGCTGGGCGACGCGGTGCCGATCATCGGCGTAGGTGGCATTCTCAGCGGTGCCGATGCGCGTTCCAAGATCGAGGCAGGAGCGGCGCTGGTCCAGTTGTACAGCGGCTTGATCTACCGTGGACCGGCGCTGATCAGGGAAAGCGCGCAAGCCCTGCGGCAGGGCTGAGACAACGGCCCGGCCGGCGCCGGCACGTTCAGCTCTCGCCGGCCATCGCTTCATCGATCGCCGCGCGCGTCAGCGATGGCGCAAACTGGCTGATGAAGTCATAGGTATAGGAGCGCAGGTAAGCACCACGCCGCACCGCCAGCCGCGTCACATTTTCTGCAAACAGATGGGTGGCATCGATGGTCAGCAAGCCGCCGCCACGCGTGGCGTCCATTGCCATCGATGCGACGATGCCCACACCCAGTCCAAGCGTGACATACTGCTGCAGGACATCGGAGTCCATGGCCGTCAACACGATGTCGGGCACGATGCCGGCACTGGCAAAGGCTTCGTCGATATGGCTGCGGCCGGTGAAGCCCCGGTCATAGGTAATGAGCGGGTACTTTGCCAGGTCCTGCAAGGTCACGCGCGCGCGCGTGGCCAGCGCATGGCCTTGCGGCACCACGATCACATGATGCCATCGATAGCAGGGAAACGAGACCAGGTCGTCGAACTGGCTCAAGCCCTCGGTGGCAATGCCGATGTCGGCCTTGCCCGACAACACCCATTCGGCAATATGCTCGGGCGAACTCTGCTGAAGCGCCACCCGCACATCCGGAAAGGCGGCGCGAAAGGCCTGCACTACCTGGGGCAGCACATAGCGCGCCTGTGTGTGCGTGGTGGCAATGGTCAGCATGCCGTTCTTGCGGCCGGCATATTCCTGCCCGGCCTGCTGCAGGTTTTCTGCCTCCAGCAGCAAACGGTCGATGATCTTCAGGATGCCGCGGCCGGGATCGGTCAGGCCGGTCAGGCGCTTGCCGTTGCGCTCGAAGATCTCGACGCCCAGTTCATCCTCGAGTTCGCGGATCTGCCGGCTTACCCCAGGCTGCGAGGTAAACAATACATTGGCCACCTCGGTGAGGTTGTAGCCGCGCCGGGTGGCTTCGCGTATCGAACGCAGTTGCTGGAAGTTCACTCAGACCGCCTCGTCGGCAAACACATGCAGGCGCTTGGGCCGCACCACCAGGGTATCGCCATCCTTCAAGGCCAGCTGCGCATACCGCTCGCTCGAGATCACCGCTTCGATCAATTCGCCATTGTCGCCGCGCGCCAGTTCCAGCTGCGCCAGCGGTCCGATGGCATGGACATGCTTCAAGACCACCACAATGCCTTCGGCGTCGGCGCTGTAATGGTCGATCTCGATGTCATGCGGGCGCACATAACCGACGCCGGCGGCGTCGCGCGTGCCATCATGGCCCGGGGCGTCGAACTTCACGCCGCCGGTGTCGAGCTGGCCGTCATGCACACGCCCATGGAACAGGTTGACGTTGCCGAGGAAACCGTAGACAAATGGGGAAGCGGGCTGGTTGTAGACCTCGGTTGGCGAGCCGATCTGTTCCACATGGCCCTTGTTCATGACCACGATCTTGTCGGCCACCTCGAGTGCCTCTTCCTGGTCATGGGTGACGAAGATGCTGGTGACATGCAGTTCATCATGCAGGCGGCGCAGCCAGCGGCGCAGTTCCTTGCGCACCTTGGCGTCGAGAGCGCCGAACGGTTCGTCCAGCAGCAGCACGCGCGGCTCGACTGCCAAGGCGCGCGCCAGCGCAATGCGCTGGCGCTGGCCTCCGGAGAGTTGTGGCGGGTAGCGGTCGGCAAGCCAGTCGAGCTGCACCAGTTCCAGCAAGCTCATGACCTTCTTGCGGATCTGCGCCTCCGGCAAACGCTCGCGGCGCGGCTTGACGCGCAAGCCGAATGCAATGTTCTCGAAGACACTCATGTGCTTGAACAGGGCATAGTGCTGGAACACGAAACCCACCTGGCGATCGCGTACATGCTGTTCGGAGGCGTCTTCATTGTCGAGCAGGACCTGGCCGGCGTCGGGACGTTCAAGTCCGGCAATGATGCGCAACAGCGTGGTCTTGCCGCATCCCGAGGGCCCCAGCAACGCGGTGAGCTGGCCGGTTGGAAAGGTCAGCGAGACATTGTCGAGGGCGACAAAGCTGCCGAAATTTTTCTGGATGTTCTTGACTTCGATACCCATGCTAGGACTCCTGATGCGGTTCTGATGTTTCGTCTTGCAGACGCCATTCGATGAAGGCCTTCAGCGCCAGCGTCACCAGCGCCAGCATGGCCAGCAGCGAAGCCACGGCAAAGGCGGCGGCAAAGTTATATTCGTTGTAGAGAATTTCGACCTGCAGCGGAATCGTGTTGGTCAGGCCGCGGATATGGCCGGACACGACCGAGACGGCTCCGAACTCGCCCATGGCCCGCGCATTGCAGAGAATGACGCCATACAGCAGCCCCCATTTGATGTTCGGCAGCGTCACATGCCAGAATGTCTTCCAGCCTGATGCGCCCAGCACCAGCGCTGCTTCTTCCTCTTCACTGCCCTGGGCCTGCATCAGCGGGATCAATTCCCTGGCAACAAAAGGAAAGGTCACGAAGATGGTGGCCAGCACGATGCCAGGCACGGCAAACAGGATCTTGATGTCATGGTCCTGCAGCCATGGCCCGATCCAGCCCTGGGCGCCGAACAGCAGGACGTAGATCAGGCCGGAGATCACAGGCGAAACCGAGAACGGCAAGTCGATCAAGGTCAGCAGGATGCTCTTGCCGCGGAACTCGAACTTGGCGATCAGCCACGAGGCGGCCACGCCAAACACCAGATTCATCGGCACGGCAATGACGGCGGTCAACAGCGTCAGGCGGATGGCCGACAAGGCGTCCGGTTCGACAATGGCGGCAAGATAGGCTTGCCAGCCTTTCTTGAACGCTTCGACAAACACCGCCACCAAGGGCACGAACAGGAACAGCGTCAGAAACACCAGTGCCACGGTCAGCAGCAAGGCTCGCACCCAGAACGGTTCCATGGTGGCCGCCGGCGTATGCACCGGTTCGCCACGCGGACGGGGTAGCGGCGCGGCAGAGGCTGGCTTGGCTGCAGTCGATGCAGGAGTCATGGTGGCGCTCATCTTATTTCCTGACCCTGGTGCCGCGTTTGCGGGCCCAGGCCTGCAGCAGATTGATCGTCAACAGCATCAGAAACGATGCCAGCAGCATGACGCTGGCAATCGCCGTGGCGCCCACGTAATCGTATTGTTCGAGTTTGGTGATGATCATCAGTGGTGTAATCTCGGATACCATCGGCAGGTTGCCGGCAATGAAGATCACCGACCCGTATTCACCGGTGGCACGTGCGAACGCCAATGCGAAGCCGGTCATCAGCGCCGGCAGCACGGTCGGGAACACCACGCGCGAAAAGGTTTGCCAGTTCGATGCACCCAGGCTGGCTGCAGCCTCTTCGAGTTCGCGTTCGGCTTCTTCGAGTACCGGCTGGACAGTGCGCACCACAAATGGCAGGCCAATGAAAGTCAACGCAACCACCACACCGAGCGGCGTGAAGGCAACCTTGATGCCCAGTGGTTCAAGGTAGCGGCCGATCCAGCCATTGGAAGAATACAAGGCGGTCAGGGCAATGCCGGCGACGGCAGTCGGCAAGGCGAATGGCAGATCCACCAGTGAATTGATGAGCTTCTTGCCGACAAATTCGTAACGCACCAGCACCCAGGCAACGATGCCGCCGAAAATCACGTTCAGAAAAGCGCCGATCAGGGAAGCGCCAAAGGTCAGCTTGTAGGAAGCCATCACCCGGTCGGACGTGACGGCGCCCCAGAATGCCTCCCAGGTCATGGTGAAGGTTTTCAGGAAGATCGCCGATAGCGGGATCAGGACAATCAAGGTCAGGTACAGCACGACAAAACCGAGCGACAGGCCAAAGCCGGGCATGACCCGGAATGGCGAGGAAATCATTTTGACGGGGGGCGCCACAGCAGACATAAGGGCTCTCGTTATGACAAATCTGATTAAGAACCCGGCATGGTCCCATCAGACTGTAATCAGGAGAACGATTTTAAAATCATTTTGATATATGTTTTCTGCATAAGCTCGCATAACGGGGCGCCCTTCCTTGCCATGCTGCGGTCCTGCCGATCTCCTCAGTGTGCCTCGTGCCTGTTCAAGACCCGCAGCAGGATGCGCTCTTCCAGTTCCGCACAAGCGGGATTGCTGCGCAGGCGCGGCCGCGGCAAAGCGATTTTCTGGTCCAGCGTGATCTGGCCGTGTTCAACCAGCAGCACCCGGTCGGCCAGTGCAACGGCTTCCTGCACGTCATGGGTGACCAGCAGGGCGGTGAAGCCGCGCTCAAGCCACAGCGATTCGATGCGTTGCTGCATGTCGAGACGGGTCAGGGCATCGAGCGCGCCCAATGGTTCATCGAGCAGCAGCAGTTCCGGCTCATGCACCAGCGCTCGTGCCAGTGCCACGCGCTGGCGCTGGCCACCGGAAAGCACTGCCGGCCACTCAGCGGCGCGCTCGCCGAGACCGACCTGGTCGAGCGCAGCGCGGGCCGCGGCAATGCCCTGCTTTC
>JBPBPY010000248.1:0-4898 GCA_050954505.1 Janthinobacterium lividum | reverse complement strand
AGCACCCGACAGCGTGGCCACGGAAGTTCCTGCTGCAGCGCGCCTGCCACCGCGCGTAGCCGAAGCGATCGGCCGGATCGATCGTGTCTTCGGCGCGCGCCAGGCACCGCTGCCACCCAGGGAGGTGCGCCAGTTGCGTCTGCAGCTCGAAGCGCTGCTGGGCAGCCGGGAACGCTGGCCGACGCCGCTGCTGCGCCAGTTGTTCGACGCCCTCTGGCAGCGTGCGCGTGGGCGTCGCCGCTCCGCCGACCATGAGCGCATGTGGCTGAACCTGGCCGGTTTTTGCCTGCGGCCCGGACATGGGCATACCCTTGACGACTGGCGCGTGGCGCAGTGCTGGGGGATGTTCGAGCAAGGTGTCCAGCATCCTGCAGATGCCCAGGTGCGCAATGAATGGTGGACCTTGTGGCGGCGCATCGCCGGCGGACTCGATACCGATGCCCAGGTGCGGCTGCTGCAGGACTTCGCTTTCAACCTGCAGGCCGAAGTAGAACAACGTCGCGAACGCCCTCGCAAGCTGGTCGACGGCAGCGCCGACGACATGTTGCGCCTGGCTGCGACGCTCGAACGCATTCCGGCAGCCTACAAGGCCGAGATCGGCGCCTGGCTGTGGCAGCAGATCGATACGCTCGCTGGCGGGACAGGCAGTGCCCCTGGTTCGGAACCTGCTGCCGCTGCGGCCACCCCACGTGAGGCCAGAGGGGCACGCCAGTCCGAGCTGGCCCGGTTGCTGTGGGCGCTCGGGCGCCTTGGTGCGCGCCAGCCTGTCCACGGCAGTGCGCATGATGTGCTTGACGCCGGCATAGCTGCGCAGTGGCTCGAGCGCCTGCTTGCGTTCGACTGGAAAAAAACCGAGCCGGCCGGCTTTGCCGCCGCCCACATCGCGCGGCTGACCGGCGACCGCCAGCGTGACCTTGCGCTGGCAGATCGCCAACAGGTCGCGCGCCGGCTTGCCGCCATGCGCGCCGCGCCAGCCTGGATCACCATGGTGCAGGAAGTGGTCGCGCTTGACGAAGCGACCCAGCGCCGAGTCATTGGCGAGTCGCTGCCGCCGGGTTTGAAACTGCTCGATTGAGATTTGCAGGCCGGGTTTGGAAGCTTGATCAGGAAGCTGAGTTTGCAGGCTGGCTTTACAGGCTGGATTTGGAGGCTGGGTTTGCAACCTGGGTTTGCAGCCTTGGTCAGCAGCATGGCTTTGCAGCTTCAAGTTGCGCTGGTTTCAAGCTCCCATGCCCGTTGCAGGTCGCCCGCATCCCGGCCTGCCCTCATGCGGCCTGGCGGCGTGGCACGATGCGCTGCTTGCTGATTTCGTAGGGCTCGATCTGCAGCAAGCCCTGGCGCATTGGCCGCGCCAGGATGCGGAAGGTATCGGCATCGGCAGGCAGCCGGCGCGACGGCACCTGGCGCAGGATGCGCTGGCGTCCTTCCAGCATGCCGAGATAACGCCAGCGGTCAACGATGTGCACCTGGCGCAAGTCGTCGCAACGCTCGACAATGCCGACCGGTCCCTCATGGGGCCAGACGCTGTCCTCGAGTTGCGCCAGCACCCGCTCAAGCCGTGCCGCATGGGCCGTGCGGCTTTCACGCCCGGCACAGGCACCGAGGCAGCGGCCAAGCTGGGCCGCAAAACACGCGCGTCCCCGCACTGCCGTCTCCAGGCCCAGCAGCGCCGGGCACAGCTTGTGCTCCCGCACCAGCGCCGCGAAACCGTCCTGGGCTGCGCTGCGCGAGCCATACAGGCCGTAGCGCCGGGGCAGGACGGTGGCACAACCGGCTTGCTCCTCTTCACCAACCACTGCAACGAAACCATCATCGCCCAGTCTCAGTGAATAGGTGTCGCGCACCGATTTGAGCAGCGCATTGTGCTCGGGCTGTAGCGTCTTGATCAAAAACGATTCCATCAGCAGGGCGCCGATTTCACCGGCAGTGCGGTGGAAGTCGACGCGGCAGCTTTGCGCCAGCAGCGCTGCTTCCTGCGCAGTACGCAGGTGCGTCAGCACCCGATTGCGGATGTCGACACTCTTGCCGATATACAGCGGCGTTCCGGCCGCATCGCGAAACAGATACACGCCGGGTTTACGCGGCAAGGCGTCCAGACTGGCGCGATCGATATGCGCTGGATAGGCAAAACCCTCGGTCGGGTCGGGCAAGACCACCAGTCCAACCGATGTCACCCTGCTGCGCGCCCTGCCCTTGCTGATTCCTACCAAGTTGTTGCACTCCTTGCTGATGCACTCCACTGAAAACCCGTCCGCTGCGCTGTCAGGCACCGGCTGCTGCCAAAGCAAAAGCAGGCGCCCATTGCGGGGAAGAACCGCGTGCCGGACGGTGCGCTGGTCGGTGCAACCATTGTGGCACTGCCGCGATCTGTTCCGAGACGCTGCTGCGCCGACACCGCTTGCACCATGGACTCAAGCGGCGTTTTCGTCGCGCCCGCCGGCACTTGCCGAAGGCAGGTGCGACCGCGGCATGAACGTCGATGCCGCCGCCAGGGACTCGTACAAGGCGCGTTCCTGCTCGCTGACCGACTTTGGCACATCGATCACGATGGCCACGAACAGGTCGCCGGCATCGCCATCGGTATTGGGCAGACCGCGCCGTGGCAGGCGCAGGCGCCGGCCTGCCGTGGTGCCGGGCTTGATGTCGAGTTCCACCGCACCGGCCAGGGTGGGAATTTCCACCTGCGCGCCGAGCACTGCTTCCCAGGGCGCCAACGGCAGTTCCAGCGTCAGGTCGCGGCCGTTGACCTTGTAGAGGCGGTGTGGCGCCAGTTCGAGTTTCACATACAAGTCGCCCGGACGCCCACCATTGCGCCCCTCACCGCCCTTGCCAGCCAGGCGCAGCCGCTGGCCATCCACCGCCCCCTTGGGAACCCGCACACGAAAGGTTTTCATGGCACGCCTGACCATGCCCTGCTCGTCAGTCTGCGGCAACTCTGCGCGCACGTCGACCTCCATCGCGCCATGGATCTGTTCAAGCGTGATCTGTACCGGTATTTCGAAGTCCTGGCCATTGACCGCCATGTTGGCGCGCTGGCGCGCACCGGTGCCACGCTTGAAGGCGGAGAAGATGTCCGTCATGTCGACATCGTCGAAACCGCCGCCAAACTGGTTCTGCCAGTTCGGCGGCGCCGAAAATCCCTGCCCGGCAGGGCGCTTGCCCAGGTTGTCGTATTCTTCCCGCTTGACCGGGTCCTTGAGGGTTGCGTAAGCTTCCGCAACGATCTTGAATTTTTCCTCGCCCTTCGGATCCTTGGTGATATCGGGATGGTATTTATGTGCCAGCTTGCGATAAGCCTGCTTGATATCATCGGTGCTGGCATCGCGTGCGACGCCGAGCTCCTTGTAGTAATCCTTTTGTTTCATTGTGGTCCTGCAAGGTATCAGCCAAAAAGGCTATTCTACTACCGCTGTCAAGCCCCCCCCGTGCGCAAGCGCACCCTCCCCGTGTGCAAGCGCACCCTCCCCGTGTGCGAGCGCACCCTCCCCATGTGCAAGCGCACCCTCCCAGTGTGCAAGCGCACCCTGCCCGCATGTCAGGCAAGGGGAACGAAAAAAGGGGGTTTGAGCAAATGGCAAACCGAAACGGCGCGCGCCGCATGGGTGCTCGCGGCGCACTTGCGCCGGCAATGGCGCTGACGCCGTGTGAGGCACCTGGCCTGTTTGCGCTGCACCCGTGGCGGGTGCACAGGGCTCAGCTTCTTACCCGGTCAACCGTGTGACGGTCAAGAAATTCCTTGAGAACATCGAAATCCACCGGTTTGACCATATGGTGGTCAAACCCGGCTTCCTGCGCCAGGCGCTTGGTTTCTTCCTGCCCCCAGCCGGTCAATGCAATCATCAGGATATCCTTGCCACCGGGCTGCTGGCGTATGCGGCGCACTGCTTCATAGCCATCCATGCCGGGCATGCCGATATCCATGACGACGATATCGGGCTGCGATTTGCTCACGGCATCGACTGCTTCAAGGCCGTCGTAGGCGGTCAGTACGGTAAAGCCATCAGCCTCGAACAAGCGGTGCAGCATGTCGGCACCGTCGCGGTTGTCGTCCACCACCACCACCTGGCGATTGCGCGCCTCGATGCCGCGGTCTTCAAAGCGGCGGTGGTATGCCACGTCGAGGGAGTCGTCGGCCAGCGCCACCACCGGCAAACGCAGGACAAATTCGCTGCCACGGCCGGGGCCTTCACTGTGGGCGACGATCGAGCCGCCGTGCATTTCCGTGAATTGGCGCGCCAGCGACAAGCCGATGCCCAGCCCACCCGAGGAGCGGCCGGAGGAAGGGGGAATCTGGGCAAACATGTCAAAGATGCCCGCCACCAGCGCGGTTTCCATGCCGACCCCGGTGTCGCGGATGCGAAACACCACATCGTCGTTCTCGACCGTGGTGTCAAAGATGATCCTGCCGGGCGACGGGGTGTACTTGATCGCGTTGGCAATCACATTCGACAGGCTCTGGACCAGGCGCACGGCGTCGGCATCGAGCATGTAGCGCTCGCGCGGCTGGTTGACCTCGAAGCGGTGATTGCTGGCTTCGATCTGCGGTGCCACGATTTCCTGCACATTGGCCACCACACTGGCCAGGCCGACGCGGCTGCGTTGCAGCTCCACGCGGCCGCTGGTGATGCGTGCGACGTCGAGCAAATCGTCGACCAGCCGCGTGAGGTGATTCACCTGGCGCTCGACGACTTCACGCAATTGCGTCACGCCGGAAGCTGCGGGATACATCCGTTTAAGGATATGCATGGAGGTGCGGATCGGCGCCAGTGGATTGCGTAATTCATGGGACAGGCTGGCGAGGAATTCATCGCGCCGCCGCGTACCCTGGCGCACATTGTATTGCCAGCCCCGGGCGCGCAGCGATGCGCGCAGCGAACTGATCAAGGTTGCCGGACTGA
>JBPBPY010000311.1:0-4924 GCA_050954505.1 Janthinobacterium lividum | reverse complement strand
ACGAAGTAGCGGCCGTCGGGCGTGGAGGGATATTTGCTGGAATCAGGCATTGCAGTGTATTGGGCGGTGTTCGTCAAACAGGCGTTCTTGCCACTGTCGAGGGTTCTGGTGGTATTGGCCGCCAACGATAGCGCATGGGCCAGGCTAGCCTTTGCATTGGATCTGTGCAAGTGGAAAAAGGCTGGAGAATCGGCGCCATTGTTGAGCCAGCCCAATGATGGGGCAATCACCGGGCTAGCAAACGCCTGCATTGGCGTGAGCATGCGCGCATTTTGCTAGGATGGTCTACAGTTACTTTTTCCACTCACATAAAGGAATCCATCATGGCAATCGTCAAAAAAGCATCGGCAGTCTGGAACGGAAGTCTGAAGGAAGGCGGCGGCACAATCTCGACCGAGACCGGCGTGCTCAAGCAGGCACCCTACGGTTTCAAGGCGCGTTTCGAAGGCGGCTCCGGCACCAACCCGGAAGAGTTGATTGGCGCAGCCCACGCAGGCTGTTTCTCCATGGCGCTGTCGATGATCCTCGGCGACGCCGGTTTTACGGCAGACAAGATCGAGACCGCAGCCGAGGTCACCCTGGAAAAAAAGGATGACGGTTTTGCCATCACCAAGGTGCATCTGACAGTCAATGCCGTGGTTCCCAACGCCAGTGCTGCCCAATTTGCCGAACTCGCCACCAAGGCCAAACAAGGCTGCCCGGTCTCCAAGCTGCTCAACGCAGAAATCACCATGGATGCCAAACTCGGCTGATGCGCGATACGACGGATCGCGACCAGGAATCTCGGTTGAGAGTCGATGTTGAAAAGCAGCGCTTAAGAGCAGCGCTGAAGAGCAACGCGGAGAAGCAACGATGAGAATCAACGTTGAAAGCAATGCTGAGAATCAACGTTGAAGCAATGCTGAAAATCAAAGCCAGGAATCCAGGTCAAGAACCCAAGCCAGGCAACAAAATGGCCACGAGAATCGTGGCCATTTTTTATTCGTCTTGCGCTGCCAGCATTGACAGGTTCAGATAACCCTGCTGTTTGCCGGCAATGCTGGCGCTACCCGAGGGCAGCCGTTGTTCAAGCCGCCTTCTTGGCGCTGCGGCGGCGCGAGGCGCCAAAGCCCAGGATGCCGGCGCCCAGCAGGGCCAGCGTCAGTGGTTCTGGAACGGTGGTGGTGGTCGAGGCGCACTTGCCATCGACAGCGGTGTAGCAGCCGGTGATGCGCAGATTGTCGATGCCGATTTCAGCAGGCCAGTCCTTGAAGGTCAAGGTGCTGCCTTCCGAGAACGAGATCAAGCCGGTGGTGCCGAGCTTGGTTGGCTGGATGGTGCCCACGCCTGGATTGGCGCTGTCGGCCCATCGCTGCACGCCGTCGACGAGCAGGCTGATGTCAGGCAGGCAGCCCGAGCCATTCTGGCAGACTGCATCCGGGAAAATTTCATAGTCGAATTGCACGCTGGTGACCAGGAAATTCGAGAATGTCAGCGTGAAAGCGTCTGACTTGGTGCCGCCGGTCACCGCAGTGGTCGTGGTTCCTTGCTTCATGCCGAAGTTATTGTTGATCAGGAAGGTGTCGCTGGTCTTCAGATGGATGCCGCCGTCACTGGTGCCCAGCGTATCGCCCTTGACGTAGCCTTCGCCATTGTAGGTTTGGGTTGCAATCGCGTCGACCACATCAACCGAGACGTTCTTGGTCTTGGTTGCGGTCTGCAACGCCGAAGTCAGTGACAGGGCGATGCCATTTGACAGGGCAATCGAACCCAGTCCGCTGGTATTGCTTTTCAAGCCCAGGTTGATGTCGTTGAAATTGAACGTCAGGGCAACCAGGTCGTTGGTCGGCGCGACCGCTGCAGCATTGGCGCCGGCGGAGCCGAATGCGGCCAGAGCCAGGGCCAGGGTAGTGAGGCAGGAACTGAATTTGGTCATTTGATTTTCTTTTAAATAATTAATGGCAAGAGACTTGATTCGTCAGATGTATTCAAATGAGCAATCATCGTGCCATCGACTTTTATTGTTTGAAAACAAGACGTTAAGTTTTTATGACTTATTTTGTTGTCGTTTGTGTAAATTTTTCCGACAAATATAAATTCAATATGGAAACGAATTCTTCGTCAGGCAAATCCTGTCCATTACCGGTTTGATGTCGACCATGGCAGCGTCGTTGCTGTGTGTTCTGGTCCTTCACTGGCTGTCGCAGTCCTGGCATTACTTGCACGCGCTAATGGCGATGGCGCATTGCCGCCCGTATGCCCCGATCGCTTTGTTGGTCGATATCAATGGCTGTGGCAACAGGCATTTGCGTAGGCCAAAGCCGTGAACGCCAACCGGTACAATGAATTTTTGATTGAGGAGAATTGCATGCGCGCCATCGAAATCACCCAGCCGGGCGGGCCTGAAGTATTGCGCCTGTGTGACCGGCCCATGCCGGTGGCTAAGGAGGGCGAAGTGCTGGTGAAAGTGGTAGCCGCCGGGGTCAACCGGCCAGACATTTTCCAGCGCCAGGGCAGCTACCCGGTGCCTCCCGGGGCATCCGATTTGCCGGGGCTGGAGATTGCCGGCGAAATCATCGATGGCGACTTGCGCGGCAGCAGCTTTGTCAAGGGCGACATAGTGTGCGCCCTGGTGGCAGGCGGCGGCTATGCGCAGTATTGCACCGCGCCCTTGTCGTCCTGCCTGCCGGTGCCACAGGGTTTGTCGCCATTGGAGGCTGCCTCGTTGCCGGAAAACTTCTTTACCGTCTGGAGCAATGTCTTTGACCGCGCCGGCCTTGCGCCGGGAGAAACCCTGCTGGTGCAGGGCGGCTCATCCGGCATTGGCGTGGCCGCCATCCAGCTGGCACATGCCCGCGGCCATCAAGTGTTCGCCACCGCCGGCAGTGCGGACAAATGCCGGGCCACGGAGCGGCTTGGCGCCACGCGCGGCATCGACTATCGCCAGGAAGATTTTGCTGCCGTTGTCAAGGAACTGACCGCCAACCGCGGTGTCGATGTGGTGCTTGACATGGTGGGTGGCGATTACGTCCAGCGCGAATTGAATTGCCTGGCCGACGATGGCCGCATCGTCCTCATCGCATTGCTTGGCGCTGCCAAGGCCCAGCTCGACCTTGGACAGATCCTGCGCCGGCGCTTGTCGATCACAGGCTCGACGCTGCGTGCGCGACCGGTGGCCTTCAAGGCGGCAATTGCCGAACGCTTGCGTGCGGAGGTCTGGCCATTGATCGAAGCCGGCAAGATCAAGCCGGTGATCCACCAGACCTTCAAGCTCGAACAGGCGGCCCAGGCCCATGCCTTGATGGAGTCGAGTGCACATATCGGCAAGATCATGCTCGATATGGGCTGACGTTTCTGCAAGGCTGGCGTGGTGGCAGAGGCAAGGGGTGGTTAGTACGTTCAGGCAGCGTGCTAAGCATGCCGCATCTGTATTGCAGCAGGCTGCAGGAAAATCTGAAGGCCGCATAGAGCTGTATGGGGCTGCATGACTGCTGGCCCGTTTTCCTCGATGCCCGCCATGCGTGTGCAGAATTGTCGCGCCATGCACAGTCGATGACCTGATTGTTCATTAATTATTTTTTAATAAGGTATTGGTCGCGGGAACCTGAATCGCGAATGTTGTTACAAACGACGGACCAGGCACTGGTGTGGAAGAAATCTTCACCAGTACATCAATCCATCGTCATTGTTCAACATTTCAAGGTTTCCCATGCTTAACGGTTCACCCATCCTTGCCTCGGCGCGTGCTGCAGCCAGCAACACGGGCACTTCGGTTTCCGACAGCGCTGCCGCGCACCCGTCATCGCCACCAGCGTATGCGCCCCCGCCAGTACCATCGCGCACGACGCAGCCGCTTGCGCCAGCACGGCCCAACGGCCCACCCCCACCAACGCCAAAGCGGCCTGTGGGCCTTGCGTCGCCGCGCACGCCGGATCATGCCACTCGGTTTGCCTCGCTGCCGCCGGGGTCGCCATACCAACCGCAAACCACTGCTTCCCCCGTCGGCGCCGATGGCGGCAAAGCCGGTCCGAAGGTGCCGTCTCTGCACTTGCGCGGCGAGACCGGCATGCAGGCCTTGCCGGTCTCGCTGCCAACCGCCACGCCATCGGAATCTTCGTCGCTGGACAAGAGTTCCGAGCGCAGCGACACAGTGAGCAGTTCTCCCGGCACGCCGGAGAAGTCGCGGTCCGTTTCACCACGCGGTAAAGTCAGGCGCGTGCGCAGCATGAAAATTCATTTACCCAAGAGCGGTGAGAAGGACAGCGGCAGCGAGAAACATGTTCAGCACGGCCTCGATGCGGTGCTCACCAGGGCCAGCCGCCACGCACGCAAAAGCAGCCGCCGGCATGAGCATGCGCCGGTCAGCAGGTCGGCACGCAAACTGGCCGAGTTGCAGCAGGCACGTACGGCATTCTTCAATAGATTTCAGCAAAGCCGTCAAAGCTACGCCACGATCTGCAGCGTGATGAGGGTCTTCAGCCAGACCGGCACCACCGTCATGGAAGACTGGTGCGCAATCAATGCGCAAATCAAGGAAATCGCCGATTTCATCGCTGCCCATTGCCAGCCCGATCAACAAACGCCTGGGCATGATGAGCGCGACATGGCATTGAATTTGCGGCGCCTAGAACGCATGCTCAATGCACTGGAAGCCAAGCAGCAAAGCGCTGAACAGCGAATTTCGGCAAGCGGGAAGAACACCGATTCCATCGACTTGGATTGTTTCCGTCGTGATCTTGCCCGTGATCTGCCGCTCTGGAAAAAATCGGTGGCTGACTTTACCCGCGACACCGAAGAACTGTATGCGCTCGTGCAGGCACGCACCGCATCACCTGGCCTGACGACGATGCACGCACGCCGTTTGCTGTCGGCCAAGGTAACCGAACTGAAGACCAATATCGACGAGCTGGTGGCACATATGCACCAGGAAGCAGTACTCGACGAG
>JBPBPY010000187.1:0-4941 GCA_050954505.1 Janthinobacterium lividum | reverse complement strand
ATCGCGACAGTGTTGGCAGCAACCAGGCCATTGCCCCGGGCGACGTCAACTGGATGACCGCCGGGCGCGGCATCGTCCATTCGGAGCGTACGGCAAGCTCGCTGCGCCCGGCCGGCTCGCCGCTGTTCGGCCTGCAATGCTGGGTTGCGCTGCCGACCGCGCACGAAGAGGTCGCGCCATCGTTCCTCCATGTGGGCGCTGGTGAACTGCCGGTCGAGCAATATGACGGTGTCAGTGCGCGCATCATTGCCGGCAATTTTTTTGGCCGCCGCTCTCCGGTGCCAGTTCATTCCGATCTGTTCTATGTCGATGTGATCGTTGAGGCCGGCGCCCGGCTGCAGATTCCGGCCGAGTATGCGGAACAGGCTCTGTATATCGTCAGCGGCAGCATCGACCTCGGCCATGACGGCGTCCACGATGCCGGCCAGATGCTGGTGCTGGGCGCCGGCCGCGCGCTGACCCTGCGCAATTCCTCGACCGGCCCGGCACGCCTGATGCTGCTAGGTGGAGAACGGCTCGACGGACCGCGTTACCTCTGGTGGAATTTCGTCTCCAGTTCCGAAGAACGCATCGAACAAGCGTCGCGCGACTGGCGCCAACAGAAGTTCGATCGGGTGCCGGACGATGAGGAGGAATTCATTCCACTGCCGGAAATGCATGGCCGTCCGGTGCGAACGCCTTGAGTCTGCCATCGTCACCGCGGTAAGCTCCGCGGCAGATCTCCCGGCGGCGGGCAGGACCTATACCGTGGCCGTACGTACCCTGTGCGAATTCACGGCAAAACAGGGCGATCTCGATTTGCGCTTCACGCCTTCACCGACCGCACAGGAAGGCATCGCCGGCCACAAGCTGGTGCAGTCGCGGCGCCCGCCTGGGTATCGCAGTGAAATCAGCCTGGCCGGCGAGTATGGCTGGCCCGGCGAGCGCAGCAGTGACGAAGTCAAAGGTCTCGACAGTGTCGACAGCGGCCCTGCCGATGCCGAGGCCGGCAGCGCCGCTGCAAACAGCAATGACGGTGCGCGCTTGCGGGTGCGCGGCCGTGCCGACGGCTACGATGTCGCGCTCAACCAGCTGGAAGAAATCAAGACCCATCGAGGCTCGCCCGAGCTGATCCCGGAGAATCACAGCCAGTTGCATCTGGCCCAGCTGAAGATTTATGGCTGGCTGATGTGCCAGCAGGAATCGCTGGAGGAAATCGGCCTGGCGCTGATCTACTTCGACATCGTTTCGCAGACCGAAACCGTGGTTGCCTCGCGCCATAGCGCAACAGAACTGCGGCAGTTTTTCGTCCGGCAGTGCGCCTGTTTCCTGGACTGGGCGCGAACGGAACTGGCACACCGGGAACGCCGCGATGCCGCACTGCAGGCCCTGGCTTTTCCCCATGCGGCGTTTCGCACCGGCCAGCGCGAACTGGCCGAAGCGGTTTACCGGGCTGCCAGCAGCGGCCGCTGCCTGATGGCGCAGGCGCCCACCGGCATCGGCAAGACCATTGCCACGGTTTTCCCACTGCTTAAGGCGATGCCGGCCAAGGGATTGGACAAGATATTTTTCCTGGCTGCGAAGACTTCCGGCCGCAAGCTGGCGCTGGGTGCATTGTCGCTGCTGCATACGGCGGCGCAGGACCGCATGCCAGCCAACCTGAGAGTGCTGGAACTGGTGGCGCGCGAGAAGGCTTGCGAATATCCCGAGCGAGCATGCCATGGCGACTCCTGTCCGCTGGCGCGTGGCTTCTACGACAAGCTGCCGGTGGCACGCACTGCAGCACTGGCCATCGGCTGGCTCGATCGTCCGGCACTGCGCGCGGTGGCCCTGGCGCATGAAGTCTGCCCTTATTATCTGAGCCAGGACCTGGCGCGCTGGAGCGATGTCGTCATTGGCGACGACAATTACTACTTCGACCTCAATGCCATGTTGTACGGCCTGACGCTGCAAAACCAGTGGCGCGTGGGCGTGCTGGTCGACGAAGCGCATAACCTGGTCGAGCGCGGGCGCAAGATGGTCGGCGCCTCCTTGCAGCATGCCGATTTTCGCCGCCAGCGCGCCACCGCACCGGCAGCTTTGAAGAAGGATTTCGACCGCCTCGGGCGGCGCTGGAGCGAGCTCAGGAAAACCGCGCAGGGCCAGGATGTGCGCTATGAAGTGCTGGCAGGCGTGCCGGAAAAATTTTTGTTTGCATTGCAGCAGCTCGGTACTGCCATCATGGATTTGATGAACGAACGGCCTTTGCAAGCTGACCAGGACTTGCTGGGGTTTTACTTCGATCTGCTGCATTTCACCCGCGTGGCAGAACTGGTCGGCAGCAGCGTGGACGCCGACAGTCACACGCTGGTCGACCTCTCGCGCAGTGGCGACGATGGCACTGCGGCACGGCCGGCGCGCGCCGGCGCTTTGCCTGCAGCCGGACTGGCCAGCGCCACCACCCTGTGCCTGCGCAATATCGTGCCGGCCTACCTGCTGGCGCCACGCTGGAAGGCGGCGCACTGTGCAGCGCTGTTTTCCGCCACGCTGAGTCCACCGCAGTTTTACCGCGACATGCTTGGACTGCCCGAGGATACGGTCAGCATCGAGGTTGATTCACCATTTCAAGCTGAACAGTTGACCGTGCGCGTGGCTGGTGCAATCTCGACACGCTACCAGCATCGTGACGCCTCGGCGCTGCCCATCGTCGAGCTGATGGCGCAGCAGTTTGCCGAGCGGCCCGGCAATTACCTGGCATTCTTTAGCAGCTTCGACTATCTGCACAGCGTTGCCGCTGCCCTGCGCCAGCAGCATCCGCAAATTGCAGTGTGGGAACAGGCGCGGCGCATGGATGAAGCAGCACGGGAACAATTCCTCGACGCCTTCGTGCCCAGCGGCCAGGGCATCGGTTTTGCAGTGCTGGGGGGTGTCTTTGGCGAAGGAGTGGACCTGCCGGGAGACCGCCTGATCGGCGCCTTCATTGCCACACTCGGCCTGCCGCAATGGAATCCGGTCAACGAGCAAATGCGCCTGCGCATGCAGGCGCTGTATGGCACAGGCTATGACTATGTCTACCTGTATCCCGGCTTGCAAAAAGTGGTGCAAGCCGCCGGCCGCGTCATCCGCACCCAGCAAGACCGCGGCGTGGTGTACCTGATCGATGACCGCTTTGCCCAACCCCAGGTCAGGGCGTTGTTGCCGGAGTGGTGGCATGTCGAGCACTTCACTCAGCGCGGCAAGCGGCAGCAAGTTTTGGAAACTTGACAATAAACAACACAACCCCGATACTGACTACCGGTAACGGAGATAGACTTACCAATACTTCGTTGCTTTTTGGTTGTCTCCTGACATTTTCAGGTTGACCAATTGCTCTAGAGGAACAATAATGTCTCATAGCAAGTTTTTTTTAAGAAACTTTTTGGGGATTCAGATCATGCACAGCAATCAACGCAGCCACAATGGTTCCAAGTTTCGCCTCCAGCAAAAGACGCTGGGCATTCATCTCAACAAGGTGCAATCCTTGCTGTTCGTTGTCAGCTCTGCAGTGTTGAGCCTGGGTGTGGTATTCCTGACCTCCAAGACATTCATTTGATGTATCGGCCCCTGCTGCAGGCTTTCTCCCCGCATGATCGATAACCGGCCCCAGGCCGGTTATTTCATTTCAGACGCCGCTGCCTGCTTGACCGCTGGCCTGGCTGCACCAACCCACTGCAGCGCCATCATTGCCAGCGTTTTCAAACCACAGACACGCATTGGCAAGCCAGGCGCCAGAGGCTGCCTGGCCATGCGCTGGCCCGGCTACTTTTCTTCCGGTTCTTCCTTTTCCTCTTCATGCAATGACAGGCTGAAACCGCCAGCGCTGTCCGAACCCGCCGAGCGGGTCGATTTGAGCTTGATGTTGAGCCGCAGTTCATTGGCGGAATCCGAATTGCGGATCGCTTCTTCATAGCTGATGTGGCCGGCATCGTAGAGGTCGAACAAGGCCTGGTCGAAGGTACACATGCCCAGCTCGCGCGACTTGGCCATGATTTCCTTGATCGACTGGAAATTGCCTTTGAAAATCATTTCCGCAATCGTCGGCGTATTCAACAGGATCTCGATTGCTGCCTTGCGGCCTTTGCCATCTTCGGTGCGCACCAGGCGCTGCGAAACAATGGCACGAAGGTTGGAGGACAAGTCCATGAGCAACTGGTTGCGCCGCTCTTCCGGGAAGAAATTGATGATGCGGTCCATGGTCTGATTAGCGTTGTTGGCATGCAAGGTGCCCAGGCACAGGTGACCGGTTTCTGCAAATGCAATTGCATGTTCCATGGTTTCCGTATCGCGGATTTCACCGATCAGGATCACATCGGGCGCCTGGCGCAAGGTGTTTTTAAGCGCGTGATGCCACGACAATGTGTCGATGCCGACTTCGCGATGCGTGACCAGGCACTGCTTGTTCTTGTGCACATATTCAATCGGATCCTCGACCGTGATGATGTGCCCCGGCGCCTGGCTGTTACGGTGATCGATCATTGCTGCCAACGTGGTCGACTTGCCTGAGCCGGTGCCGCCGACCACCAGGACCAGGCCGCGCTTGATCATGATGACGTCCTTGAGCGCGGCCGGCAGGTCGAGCTTTTCGAAGGTCGGGATTTCAGAGGCAATGGTGCGGATCACCATGCCAACCTGCTGTTGCTGAACAAAGACGTTGACCCGGAAACGGCAGACATCGGGCAGGGAAATGGCAAAATTGCATTCCATCTCCGCAGCAAACTCTGCGTTCTACTTGGCGTTCATCAGGCTTTCGGCCAAGGCCCGCGACATGGTTGCGGTCAGGCGTTGCTGGGTCAGCGGCTTCATGCCGCCATGCGACTTCACGCTGGGGGAAAATCGGCTGAAATGAACAGATCTGATCCACCCATTTGATGCATTGCCTTGAGCAATTGGTGCATGTAGGTGCGGGCTTGCTCCGGCCCGAATGTGCTTGACATGGAGATTCTC
>JBPBPY010000091.1:0-4955 GCA_050954505.1 Janthinobacterium lividum | reverse complement strand
GGCGACGTCGACCTGGGCCAGCAATTCATCGAGCGGCACTGGCCGGGCATTGCCGAGCGGCAGCTTGTTTTCAGGGTCGTAGTAGCACACCCGCATGCCGACACTCTCGGCCAGGATGCCCACCTGCGCACCGATGTTGCCGTATCCGATGATGCCCAGCAGTTTGCCGCGCGTCTCGAATGAACCGGTGGCGCTTTTGTCCCACAGCCCTCTGCGGGTACGGGCATTTTTTTCCGGAATGCGGCGCAGCAGCAGGATGGACTGGGCAATCACCAGTTCGGCCACCGAGCGGGTATTCGAATACGGCGCGTTGAAGACTGGCAAACCCAGGGCGGCGGCATTTTGCAAATCGACCTGGTTGGTGCCGATGCAGAAGCAGCCGATGGTTTTCAGATGCGGCAGCGCTTGCAGCACCTCCTCCGTCAGATGGGTGGTGGAACGAATGCCGACTGCATCGGCGCCATCGAGTGCAGCAAGCAATTCCTGGCCTGCCAGTGCGCGCGGAATTTCAATGATGTCGTTGAAGCCCGAAGCGCGCAAATGCGCCACGGCGCTCGGATGAATTTTTTCCAGCAATACGATTTTGCTCATGGTGCGAGAGTCCTTGACGTTAGTTGACTTTCATTCTATGGCAAAATCGCTAATTCAAAGTCAATGGCAGATTATCTCTAGGGTTATCGATGGCAGATGAAGTCAATGCAGGTGGTCCGCCGGACCTGGCAGCCGCAGTACCGGTGGGTGTGGTCGAAAAGGGAACGCGGCAAATCGTGCTTGAAATCAAGCGCTGGACCGACACGCTGTTTTCCTTCAAGACCACCCGTCCACCAGCTTATACCTTCACGCCGGGCGAATACTCGCGCCTCGGTGTGCTGTTCCGTGGCGAGACCCATCCCAGCATCTGGCGCGCCTATTCCATCGTCTCCGCACCGCATGAGGATTTCCTGGAATATTATGGGGTGCTGGTCACAGATGGCCTGTTTACCACCAAGCTCAAGGATATTTCGCCAGGCGACCCGATCTGGATCGATCACCAGCGCTTCGGCTTCATGACCGCCAACCGTTTTGTCGACGGCGAGGATCTGTGGATGCTGTCGACCGGCACCGGTCTGGGTCCCTACATTTCCATGCTGCGCGACCCCGCGGTGTGGAAACAATTCCGCAACCTGGTTCTGGTGCATGGGGTACGCCACCGCACCGAGTTGTCCTACCAGGAAGAACTCAAGGCCATGCAGGCCAGCGCAGTACCCGGTGCGGCGCGGCTGATCCTGGTTACGGCCAGCACCCGCGATGGCGATGGCGGGCATCAGGATTTGCGGGCCGAACCAACCGGCGTTGAAGCGGCAAGCGATCATCCAATCCGTAAGCATCCGGCAGGCGCTGCCGGGCATGGCGCCACGATTCCTGCCGAAGCCGGGCACGCTGGCAGCGCGCTTGATGCGCATCTCCATGGCCGCATCACCACTCTGCTTGCCAGCGGCGAACTCGAGCGCGCGGCTGGCTTGACAATGAACGTCGCATCTTCCCGCGTCATGCTGTGCGGCAATCCCGAGATGATTACCGAAACCCGCGCCTTGCTGCATGAACGCGGCATGAAACCATGCCGGCGCGCCACCCCGGGCCAATTTGTCACAGAAAATTACTGGTAAGCCTACTCAATGCAAGAACCCTCCCTGCAGCTCCCGGCACGGCGCCCTCTGGCCGAACTTGAATTCGACAACGGCTATGCCGCCCTGCCTTCGGCGTTTCATACCCCGCTTGCACCGACACCGCTCAAGGCACCCTATCTGGTATGTGCCAGCGCCAGCGCAGCGGGCTTGATCGGACTCGACCCGGAAAACTTCAAGACGGCGGAATTCATCGAGTCGTTTACCGGCAATCGCCCCCTGCCCGGTTCCAGGCCGATTGCCGCCGTGTACTCCGGCCACCAGTTCGGTGTCTGGGCTGGCCAGCTCGGCGACGGCCGCGCCATTCTGCTCGGTGACCTGGCTGTCGATCCACACGCCCTGATACCGGGAGATGTCGCCGGCCACCGTGTGCCGGCCAGCAGCGTGGCGCCGGGACGGCTCGATGTGCAGCTCAAGGGTTCCGGCCCGACGCCGTATTCGCGCATGGGCGATGGCCGTGCCGTGCTGCGTTCCTCGATCCGCGAATTCCTTTGTTCCGAAGCCATGGCAGGGCTTGGCATTGCCACATCGCGCGCGCTGTGCGTGACCGGCTCCGACCAGCTGGTCATGCGCGAGACGCCGGAGACCACTGCTGTGGCCACGCGCCTGGCGCCGAGCTTCGTGCGTTTTGGCTCGTTTGAACACTGGTATTACAACGACCAGCCAGAGCAGCTCAAGATCCTGGCAGACCATGTGATTGCCCGCTGCTATCCACAATTGCTGTGTGAAAAAAATCCTTACCAGGCGCTGCTTGCCGAAGTGGCGCGCCGTACTGCCCGCCTGGTGGCGCAATGGCAGGCAGTCGGCTTCATGCACGGCGTGCTCAATACCGACAACATGTCGATTCTGGGATTGACATTGGACTACGGCCCGTTCGGCTTCATGGAAGCCTACGATGCGCGCCATATCTGCAACCATACCGACCAGCAGGGCCGCTATTCCTACGCCAACCAGCCCAGGATCGGCCAGTGGAATTGCCACGCACTGGGCCAGGCGCTGCTGCCATTGATCGGCGAAGTCGAGCAGGCCCAGGCCGCCCTGGAGGTCTACCAGCCGGAATATGGCGCGGCAATGAATGCACTGCTGCATGCCAAGCTGGGCCTGCGCGCCGACCTGCCCGATGATGGCGTTCTGTTCGATGCCATGTTTGCCATCATGCAGGCCAGCCACACCGACTTCACACTGTTCTTCCGCCGCCTGGGCGAACTGAAGCTGGCCGATCCGGCCAGCGACGAACCGCTGCGCGACCTGTTCATCGACCGCTCGGCCTTCGACGCCTGGGCAGTACAATATCGCCAGCGTCTTGAGCGCGAACAAAGCGACGATGGCGCGCGCCGCCTTGCGATGCACGCAGTCAACCCCAAATACGTTTTACGCAATTACCTGGCCCAGGTCGCCATCGACCGGGCGCGGGAAAAGGACTTCAGCGAAGTGGCACGTTTGCTTGCCGTGCTCGAACAGCCTTTCGATGAACAGCCGGAAAACCACGCTTATGCGGCGTTGCCGCCGGATTGGGCTGCGCATCTTGAAGTGAGCTGCTCATCCTGAAGTCTGGCCGATGCTGCAGCATGGAACATGTGTGGCATGCCGGCCATGCATCAAAAAAATGCGGCGAAGCAAGTGACAAACACCAGTGACAATAACGCGGCAAAACGCGGCAAGCAAACGCATAGCACTCGCAACCAGCTGCTGCCGCCCGCATTGACTTGCAGGCTTGAGCGGCGGCACGCGCACAGACAACCATAAAGGAAGCATGATGACGACAGAAAAAATGACCAGGACCGACGCCCAATGGCAGGCGCAACTCGACCCGATGGAATACCAGGTCACGCGCCATGCCGCCACCGAGCGCGCCTTTACCGGCAAGTTCTGGGACCATCATGAACACGGGATCTACACCTGCGTATGCTGCAACACGCCGCTGTTCGAATCCGACGCCAAGTTCGATTCCGGCTGCGGCTGGCCCAGCTACTTCAAGGCGTTGAACCCGGCCAATGTACGCGAAATCGTCGATCGCAGCCATGGAATGGTGCGCACCGAAGTCGTCTGCAATGTCTGCGACGCCCACCTTGGCCACATCTTCCCGGACGGTCCACCACCCACCGGGCTGCGCTATTGCATCAACTCGGCTTCGCTGCGTTTCGATCCCGTGCCCGAAGGCGCTGACATGAAGGACAAGGCGTAACAATGAAGTTTCTTTTCGACCTGTTCCCGGTCATCCTGTTCTTTGGCGTCTTCAAATGGGCCGAAGGCCATCTGGCCGCTGCCCATGCCATGGTTGGTCAATATTTTTCCGGCCTGGTGGCCGGCGGTGCAGTCGAGGCTGCGCAGGCGCCGATCCTGCTGGCGACCGTGGTGGCAATTGCTGCAACCGTGCTGCAGATCGTCTACCTGCTGGTACGCGGCAAGAAGGTTGATACCATGCTGTGGGTCTCGCTGGGCATCATCACCCTGTTTGGCGGTGCGACCATCTACTTCCATGACGAACAATTCATCAAATGGAAACCGACCGTGCTGTATTGGCTGTTTGCCATTGCACTGCTCTTCGGCCAGCTGGTGATGAAGAAAAATTTCATCCGCACGATGATGGAGAAGCAATTCAGCCTGCCTGACCCGATCTGGAACCGCCTGAACATGGCCTGGGCAGTCTTCTTTGCCGTCATGGGCGTGGTCAATCTGCTGGTGGCATTTGCCTTCAACCTCTCCACCGACGCCTGGGTGACCTTCAAGCTGTTCGGCTTCACTGCCATGATGGTGGTGTTTGTCATTGGCCAGAGCGTACTGCTGTCGAAGCACATGAAGGAGCCGGGATGAGCGCGCGCGAGCGACGCATGCGTGCCTTGCTGGAGGCGCGTTTTGCACCGCTGCAATGCCAGCTCGACGACGAATCGGTCCTCCACGCCGGCCATGCCGGTGCGGCCTCCGGCGGTGGCCATTACCGCCTGCGCATCGTGGCGAGTGCATTCGAGGGCTGCAAACGCATCGACCGGCACCGTCTGGTGTATGATTGCCTGGTTGACCTGATGCACAGCGAGATTCATGCGCTGGCAATCACTGCGCTGGCGCCCTCGGAAATCGGCGGCGCCTGAGTGGAACGGTCCGCGTACCAGACCTCCGGCAAAAATAAGAACTAGACGCAGAATGAACAAGACATCAAAACCGTTGCAGGCTTGCGTCATGAAAATGGCGTCGTAGATGCAGGAACGCCTGGCAAATCCGGTTGGCACGGAAACGCGGTTTCATGATTCCGCGATTTCCATCACGATGCGGTTCACGCTTCGCCTTGCCGAC
>JBPBPY010000034.1:0-4986 GCA_050954505.1 Janthinobacterium lividum | reverse complement strand
CGACATGGTCGGCGAGTTCCCCGAACTGCAGGGCATCATGGGCACCTACTACGCCCGCCACGACGGCGAGCCGGAAGAAGTCGCGCTGGCCATCTCCGAGCATTACCAGCCGCGCTTCGCCGGCGATGCGCTGCCGTCCAGCACCACCGGCACCGTGGTGGCGCTGGCCGACAAGCTCGAAACCCTGGTGGGCATCTGGGGCATCGGCCTGCAGCCAACCGGTGACAAGGATCCGTTTGCCCTGCGCCGCCATGCGCTGGGCATCTTGCGCATGCTGGTGGAAAAACGCTTGCCGCTGGCGTTGGGCGACCTGCTCGAGGAAGCCGCAGCACTGTTTGCCGGCAATGCCCAGTTCAGCTTCGCCACCACCGACGCCCAGGCCTTCCTGTACGACCGCCTGCGCGGCCTGCTGCGCGAGCGCGGCTTCTCGGTCAATGAAATCGAGGCGGTGGTGGCGCAGCAGCCGCAGCGCCTCGACAGCCTGATCGAGCGCCTTGACGCAGTGCAGGCATTTGCCTTGCTGCCGCAGGCGCAATCGCTGGCAGCGGCCAACAAGCGCATCACCAACATCCTGAAAAAGACCGATGTTCAGCCCGGCGCAGTAGTGCAGGACCTGCTCGCTGAAGTGCCCGAGCGTGAACTGTTTGCTGCCATGGCCGCCCAAAAAGGCGGTGTCGATGCAGCGTTTGCTGCTGGCGACTTCACCGGCACGCTGACCCGGCTGGCCAGCCTGCGCGACCCGGTCGACGCCTTTTTCAATGGCGTGATGGTGATGGATGAGGATTTGGCACTGCGCGGCAACCGCATCAGCCTGCTGTCACAATTGCATGGCATGATGAACCAGGTCGCCGACATCTCCAAGCTTGCGGCCTGATCCGCAAAGGTTGTCCTTACATGAAACTCATCATTCTCGACCGCGATGGCGTCATCAACCAGGACTCCGATGACTTCATCAAGTCGCCGGCGGAATGGATTCCGATTCCTGGCTCCCTTGAAGCGATTGCCCGGCTCAACCAGGCCGGCTATCGCGTGGTGGTGGCGACCAACCAGTCGGGTGTGGCGCGGGGATTGTTTTCCATCCTCACGCTCAACGCCATCCACCAGAAATTGCATGCCGCCGCCCAGCAAGTGGGCGCCGAAGTCGATGCCATCTTCTTTTGCCCGCACGCGGCAGTGGAAGACTGCGACTGCCGCAAACCCAAGCCCGGCATGCTCAACACCATTGCCCGCCGTTTTGACACCAGCCTGCGCGGCGTACCCACGGTTGGCGACTCGCTGCGTGACCTGCAAGCCGGTTTCGTGGCGGGTTGCGTGCCGTATCTGGTGTTGACCGGCAAGGGTGAACTGACCCAGGCCAAAGGCGGGCTGCCCCCCGGCACGCGTACATTTGCCAACCTGGCGGCCGTGGTGGATGAATTGCTGCAAGGCGAAGTGCTGGCCGCCGAGCCTGAAGAGCTGGTGCCGCAGCGGGAATTAAAACACCGCAAATCCTGAAGAGCGCGCGCTGCTGGCAGGCGCGCGCTGCATTGCCTACCCGGCCTCGGCCGGGTAGCGCTTTTTCCCAATCTGGCTGGAGTGTCGATGTCGCGTTTTATCCTGTTCTTGCGTTCCGTGGTGTTTGCCTTGCTGATGCTGCTGGTGACACTGGTGTGGGCGCCGCTGTGCGTGCTGTTTGCGCCACTGCCCTACAACCAGCGTTATTACTGGACCTCGCGCTGGAATGCCTTCGTGATCTGGTCGGCTCGCGTGGTTTGCGGCATCCGTTATGAAATCAAGGGATTTGAAAACCTTCCTGACGCGCCCGTGATCTTGCTGTCGAAACACCAGTCGGCATGGGAAACGATTTTCTACCTGTACTTCATGCCGCGCCCGCTGGTGTATGTCTTCAAAAAGGAAATCACCTATATTCCATTTTTCGGCTGGGGCATTGCGCTGTTGCGCATGATCCCGATCGACCGCAGCAAAGGCAAGGACGCCATGGCGCAAATTGTCAAGCAGGGCCGCCGGCGCCTGGCCAACGGCCAGTGGGTGATCATGTTCCCGGAAGGCACGCGCAGCGCCGTGGGCAAGCAGGGCAAGTACAAAGGTGGCGGTGCGCGCCTGGCGGTGGAAACCAATACCCCGGTCATTCCGCTGGCAATGAATGCCGGCGAGTTCTGGCCCAAGAATGCCTTCATCAAGACGCCCGGCACGGTGACCGTCTCGATCGGCAAGCCAATCTATCCCGATGGCCTGACACCGCCGGAATTGATGCAAAAAGTGGAAAACTGGATAGAATCCGAAATGCGCGTGATTTCGCCGGCAGCGTATGCCAACCAGCCGGCGCGCAAGGAAGCGGGTATGTCGACCGCAGACTGACCTTGCGCAGTGGCGGCCAGGGGAACCTGGCCTGCATGCCCCTAACCATGCTCGGCTGCGTTTGACTCTGCTTAACCTGTTTGACCGTGTCGTGCAGCACCTTAACCGGATCAAGAGTGCCTTGAAAAAACTGCTTCGCCATCACCCGACCGACCCACGCCAGTTGGGACTGTTGCTGGATTTTTTTTCCAGCGAGCCGGTGGTGGCGCCAGAACGCAGCATTCCCATCGATGGTGTCGATGGTGCCGATGGTGCCAATGGTGCCGACAGTGCCAGCGGTGCCGGGCCCAGCCTGGCGCCGATTCCTGCGCACCCACCAGTGCAAGTTGATGAGCAACTGCCGCTGCCGCCTGTCACGGCTTTCATACTGCCCCCAGTCGTTGCCGCACCCCCAGCCCTGCCCAAGGGCCGCCGCCGCATCCAGTTCAAGGACCACAGCATCGACTACCTATTGCTGCGTTCCAAGCGCCGCTCGATTGGCCTGGTCATCGATGACGACGGTCTGCGTGTCACCGCGCCGCGTTGGGTGACGCTGGCGCAAATCGAGGAAGCGATCCAGGAAAAGCAGCGCTGGATACTGGCCAAGATCGCCGAGCGGCGCGAGCGCAGCGCGCTGCGCCTGCAACCGCAAATGCAATGGCGCGATGGCGCCGCCCTGCCCTACCTCGGTCAGGAGATCATCCTGCGCATCGTTGCCAGCCAGGCCGCCGGCGTGGTCTTCGATGAACACCAGCGTATCCTGACGGTCAGCCTGCGGCCCGGCCATACCGAACAGCAGCTCAAGGACCGCGTGCTGAGCTGGCTGCAAGGCGAAGCAAAACAATTGTTTGCCGCGCGCTTGCCCGTGTATGCAGAAAAACTGGGCGTGCGCTACAAATCCTTCAGGCTATCGTCGGCGATGACGCAATGGGGTTCGTGCACGGCCGATGGGCGCATTCGCCTGAACTGGCGGCTGATGTTTTTCGGGCTGGAACAGATCGATTACGTCATCGCCCATGAACTGTCGCACTTGCGCGAAATGAACCACAGCCCGGCATTCTGGGCCACGGTCCAATCGGTGTTTCCCGAGTTTGTCGCAGCCAAGAAAGTGCTGCGCGAGCGCGGGCCGGAAACCTTGCCGGCGTTTTGACCAAGTTGCAGATCAGGCTGACAATGTTCCGCAATCAATCATCCGCTGCCTGCAAGTTTCCAATTGCCTGATGCGCTGCAGATTTGCCAGTGCCACAGGTGCGCGATGTCATGTCCATCTCCGATTCGGGATAGCCTGGGTTGCTCAAGAATACGGGTGATGCATGGGCGCCCTTCGGTCACATGCAAAGAAACCGCTTCGGTGTTCAAGACGGTGGAATTGATCCCCTTGCCGTGTGCTAGATCCCCGCACCGCCTGCAGTATCCTTGCGCTCGATGAGCTCGACCTTGTAGCCATCCGGGTCGGTCAGAAAGGCAATCACGGTCTTGCCGCCCTTGACCGGACCGGCTTCACGGGTGACATTGCCGCCAAGCTTGCGGGCGTTCTCGCATGCCTGCCGGGCGTCGTCGGTGCTCACGGCGATATGGCCGTAAGCGGTGCCCATTTCATAACTGTCCACGCCATGGTTGTAGGTCAATTCCAGTTCTGCATGCTCCGGATTGCTGCCGTAACCGACAAAAGCCAGGGTGTATTTGTATTCGGTGTTTTCCGAAGTGCGCAGCAATTTCATGCCCAGCACGCCGGTGTAGAAGTCGATGGAGCGTTGCAAGTCGCCGACGCGTAGCATGGTATGAAGCAAGCGCATGATGAATCCTTTACTGAATTTGAACAAGCCAACGAGAATGGCGGGAATTGTAAGCCGATTCCCGGTTTGGCGTTGTCGCCATGCGCCACACGAGCTGGCCAATCGGCCTGGCTGCAACTTGATCAGCGCTTGTAAAAAGTCCATCATTGCTGGCGATGCCAAACCGTTCCACCGTCATGTCTTACAAGGACAAACACCATGCTGACTGCACTGGCAGTAAGCGTTTTGCTACAGGCAAGCAATGCCAATATTCTCAATGAAACCTCGCGCGATGGCCGGCAAGTGGCCAGCATTACCGGCTCGCCGGCGTTCGATCGGATGGCGCGCTCGGTGCTGAAGTGTTATCACGGCACGGCCCGCTACCGCGATGCGCATCTGCTCGAAGCGCCATGGGAGAAACAGCTTGCCTGGCATGGCGATCGCTCGGCGCTGATTCGCATCAGTTATGCCGGTGCCAGCGGTCAGCAATACTCGATGATGGTGGGATTGGTGGGCAGATCCGGCATGTTGAAGGCAGAAATCCAGTCGGATAATGCCCGGGCGAAACCGAATCCACGCTGCAGCCTCAATGACTGGCGTTATTGAAGCTGTAGTGGGAGCATCAGGCCAGGACAACGGCATGATGCAGTGATTGAATACAACGTCCGGACGACACCGGACGCTCGAATAGGCACAAGCCGTTCAGATCCAGTCGATGGCAAACCGGATCTGTCGGAGGGATACCGCAATGGCGTTCTCAGGCGGCAGAGGGGTTACAGGCGCTGCCCGACATTGTCCATCGCCATACCCAGCACGGTGGCACCCAGCGGCTTGGCCAGGTCGGGGTTTTTGACATAGAAAAAACTCATAACAT
>JBPBPY010000004.1:0-4986 GCA_050954505.1 Janthinobacterium lividum | reverse complement strand
AACAGATCCTGGCGCTGGCCGCTGGTCACGACATGGTCGGCATCCTTGCTTGCGGGCCGCTGTATCGGGGTTTTGCCAATGGCGCCGGCCAGCGCAACTGGCATGAGACGCCCAGCTTCAATTTCGACTACAGCTTGTATGGCCAGGGTGCCGGCAGCGACAAGGCAGTCAAGACGTCGTATGCCGGCCAGGATTGGGACAGTGCGCACCTGCAGGCCGGCTTTGCGCTGGCCATCGAGCGCCTGGCGTTGCTGGCGCGCCCGGCAAAACGCATTGCGCCCGGCGCGTACCGGGCTTACCTCACGCCAACGGCGCTTGGTGAAATCATCAGCATGCTGAATTGGGAAGGCGTGTCGGAAAAATCGCTGCGCAGCCGCCAGAGTTCGCTACGCCGCATGCGCGACGAAGGTGCGGTGTTCAATGCCGCCGTGACACTGTCGGAAAATACCGGCGCAGGCATTGCGCCCGGTTTCCAGGCCAGCGGTTTCATCAAGCCGGCCCAGGTGAAGATCATCGAAGGTGGGCGGCTGACAGGCAGCATGGTCTCGCCACGCACCTCGCGCGAATACGGCATTGCTGCCAATGGCGCCGGCGGCGGCGAATCGATGGCGTCGATCGACATGGCCGGCGGCGAACTGGAAATGGCGTCGATCCTCGCCACGCTGGGCACTGGCATATTGGTCAGCAATCTCTGGTACCTGAATTATTCGGACCGCGCCAATTGCCGCATGACGGGCATGACCCGCTTTGCCACCTTCTGGGTCGAAAACGGTGAAATCGTCGCCCCCCTTGAAGTCATGCGCTTCGACGAGTCCTTGTACCGGCTGCTGGGCGAGAATCTGCTTGGCCTGACGCGCGAACGCGAGCTGCTCATCGATAATGCATCGTATGGCGCACGTGGCACCGACAGCGCGCGCCTGCCTGGCGCACTGGTCAAGGACTTCACCTTCGTACTGTAGGGGCGATTTGCCATGCTCATTGACGCCAGCCGGTCCACCCTGATCCTGATCGATTTCCAGCAACGCCTGATGCCTGCCATCAATGACAGCGTTGCTGTCATCGACAATGCCCGGCGGCTGGCCGACTGTGCAAAACAGCTCGGCATCGACGTGGCGGCGACACGGCAAGTACCGGAAAAACTCGGGCCTTTCGTCACCAAGCTCGACGGCTGCGCCGGCCACACCTTCGACAAGTGCCATTTCGATGCCTGCGCCGAGCCGGCATTTGCAGAGTTCCTCGAGCGGCAACGCATGCAGGCGCGCAGCCAGTTCATCATCGCCGGCTGTGAAGCCCATGTCTGCGTGCTGCAGACCGTGCTGAGCTTGCGCTGCGCCGGCCACGCCGTGGCGCTGGTTGCCGATGCCTGTGGCTCGCGCCGCCCGCTCGACGGCAAGATGGCGCTCGCACGGGCCAGTGCTGCCGGCGCCGAGCTGGTGAGTACCGAAATGGTGCTGTTCGAATGGCTGCGGCGCAGCGACCATCCGGCTTTCGGTGCCATGCGCAGGTCACTGCGCTAAGCGGTGCCAGCGAAGCGGCATCGATATCGCCAGCCTCATCGGCAAAGGCGCCACAGCGCCTGCCGCATTGCGACGGCGCTGGCCCCATGAGCCGTGCAGCAGCTGGCAAGAGCGCCGCTCATGAACCGGCAGGAGGTTGCAAATTGGCGGCAATCGCCGCACTCAGCTCGCCCAGCGTTGGATTGCCTGGCAGCGTCACGTTCTCGAAATTGAAGCCTAGCTCGGACTCGATGTCGAGCAGCAGATCGACTACATGCAGCGAATCGATTCCAAGATCGCCCAGACGCGCGCTGGCGTCGACAAATCGCATGTCAATGGCAAAACGCTCTTCGATTGTCGCTTTGAGGCGGCTTGTGATGGCGTCGGATTCCGGCATGATGAATTCCCGTGCAAGACGACGAAAAGAAAACCAGCATGCTGCCCGGGCGTCATCGTTGACCCACCAGCGGCATGTTGCAACAGGACGATCATAGAAAAATCTGCGCCAGTGCGCTGAATAATTAATGGGCACTGATGCTTTGAACAATTAGCGACAGCTAATAAAGCTGGTAAAAAATATCTCAACGTCAGCTAAACTATTTTTCAAATAATATAAAAAATATAAATCAATTTACGCAAATAATATTCACATAATCGTGCGCAAATCGTTCACTCAAACGCATGAAATCACCGTTCGAAAAGTGAACATTCGTTAGCGCAATATTGTGCCCTTTCCAAGGCAGCCAGTGATCGATTATCGAACGCAAGCGCCTTGCCGACAGCGATGGACATTAATGCTGATCTGGGTACACTTCGATGATGTCGAACCAGTCACTGCAATCCAGGATATCCCATGGCGCTCATACCAGGCATCAAGCTCGACAAGGAAGCGGCAGAAAGCATCCGCGCGCAAGCGCGGCTGCGCATCAAGCTCGGCTTTCCGGTGCTGCTCATGATTGCGCTGGGCCTGTGTTTCTTCGACAGCCACAGCACCGAAGAAGTGTGGGAAATCAGTGCCTTCTTCGTCGCCTATTCCAGCTACAACCTCGGCGCGCTGGTCATTTCGCGGCGCCAGCGGCCGCTGACGCTGCGCCAGATCGTCGTCATCACCGCCGTGCTCGACCCCCTGCTTTTGTCTGCTGCACTAAGCCTGCTGGGCGACGGCGGCCAGGTGCTGATCTGTTTCTATCTGTTTACCATTCTCGGTTTCGGCTTTCGCATCGGCACCACAGCCATGTGGATTTGCCAGGCGTCTTCGCTGGTGGGGTTTACCTGCGTTACCTGGCTGGTACCGATATGGTGGAACAATCCCTTGATGACACTGGCAAACTTCATTCTGCTGTTTGTCGTTCCCACCTATGCCACGGTGCTGATCAAAAAACTGCGTGATGCGCGTGCCTTTGCCGAGCATGAAAACCAGGCCAAGAGCCAGTTGCTGGCCAATGTCAGCCACGAATTGCGCACACCGCTTACCGGCATCACTTCCTCGGCCATGCTGCTCAAGGACGAAACCCGTGACCTGCAGGTAAGCCGCCGCTGCGACACCATCCTGCGTTTGGCCAAGGACCTGATGTCGGAAATCGATAACCTGCTCGATTCGGAAAAATATGCAGCCAATGCGTTGAAACTCGAAGCAACGCATTTTCAGTTGCGCGATGTCATGGAACAGCTGCGCCTGACATTGGCGCCCAGCACGGTTGGCAAAGGCATCGGCTTCTCGGTCTCGGTCGATGAACGCATCAGGTCGGCGGTTTCCGGCGACGCCCACTATCTGTTGCGGGTATTGATGAACATTGGTGGCAATGCAGTCAAGTTTACCGAGACCGGCCGGGTTGACATCAACCTCGCCCTGGTCGAGGATCATGCCGACGCCTATCTGCTGCGGTTTACCTGCACCGATACCGGCATCGGCATCCCGGCACCGATGCACCAGAAAGTCTTCGACCGTTTTTTCCAGGTTTCCGGCGGCACGACGCGCAAATATGGCGGCACCGGACTGGGCATGAGCATTGCAAGTGAAATCGTTTCGCTGATGGGCGGCAAATTGACTCTGCAAAGCGAACCGGGACGCGGCAGTGTGTTTTCCTTTGAAATCCGGCTGCTCAAGGCCATCAGCCATGCCAGCCGCAGTGTTGCCGTCCAACCCGCAGAAGTGGTGCGCGGCAAGCATATCCTGGTCGCCGACGACAACAGTACCATTCTCATGCTGCTCAAGGAAATGCTCGAGCGCGATGACCATCGCGTCACCACCGCCACCTCCGGCAAGGGCGCAGTCGACTGTCTGAGCCGCACGGTCTTCGACCTGGCGCTGCTGGACTACAACATGGGTGACATCGATGGTGCAACGGTGCTGCAGATTCACCGTTTTGGCAAGATCGAACCGGCGCCCTGCTACATCCTGACCGCCGATACCACTCTGGCCACGGCCCGGCGCCTGAAGGAATGTGGCGCGCTTGGCGTGCTGCACAAGCCGATTTCCAGCGATACGCTGCGCGCTGCAATCGCCAGTGTGCATGCCGGCGCAAAAGGCATGCCCTTGTCCATGCCCGCGCCGGCATCGGCACCTGCTTCCAGTCCCGCATCTGCTGCGATGCCGGTTCCGGCCTCGATCGCCAGGGCGACCGGTGCATCGGATAGCCGGGTGCAGCCGGTCGCGTGGACAAAAGAGAGGCGCCCGGTGCACGAAGACGATGGCTACATCGATGACCGTGCCATCGCCGGCATCAGGGAAATCAATGCCGGATCGGGTTTCCTGGCCGAAGTGCTGACGCTGGCGCTGGAAGATATTGCACAAGCCAGCCAGGACCTGCTCGCTGCCATCGACAGCGGTGCGGCACGCGCCATGCATGAACATGCCCATGCGCTCAAGGGCGTATGCCTGAGTGTCGGCGCATTGCGCCTGGCAGAAGGCGCCAGCCAGGTCATGACACTCGACGCTGCCGAGCTGCTGCGCAGCAAGCAGGCGCACATGGCAAGGCTGGCCGCGCTCTCCAGCGCCAGCAGCGATGCACTGCGACGCATCCTCTGCGAGACACCGGCTTGAACTCGCTTTTGCGGACCAGGGCGATTCAGTGATGGACCGCGCTTTGCGCCACCCCATCCTGCATCAGGATCAGCATGTCCATGACCCGCAAGGCATCGGGGTCGAGCGCGATTGCCAGGTCGACCCAATCGTCGACGACCAGGGCCAGTTCGCCGTGGTCCAGCGGTGCCAGCCGCTTGCGGCTGCGTTCGACCGATTGCCGCGCAGCACGGCGCCGCGCATGCTGGCCAATGAAACGCGCCACTTCCGCCTCACCGTCACCACGCGCGCACAGGGCATCGACAAGTCCCATGTCCAGCAGCTCGCGTGCCGAGTAGATTTTGCCATTGGTCATGATGCGTTCGGCAAGCGCGCCACCGACGCGGCGCGACAGCAAACTCATGGCGCCGGTGCAGGGGAACAAACCAAACATGATCTCCGGGAAACCGAAGGTACTGTGTTCTTCCG
>JBPBPY010000506.1:0-4989 GCA_050954505.1 Janthinobacterium lividum | reverse complement strand
ATGGTTGTCATCTGGCCGCCAGCCTGGGCGGCAAAACCGCATGTGTACTACTACCTTGTACTGCTGAGCGTGCTGGCGCTGGTGTATCTGCTGCGCCGCGTGCTGTTTGCGCCCTTTGGCTACGCCATGCGCGCAGCGCGCGATTCCTCGTTGCGCGCCGAAGCAATCGGCATCGATGTCAGGCGCTTGCAATGGTTGGCGTTTGTCGTGGCCGGCGCGTGCTGCGGCATGGCCGGCGCCTTGTTTGCCTTTTCCAAGGGCAGCATTTCGCCGGAAGTGGTGAGCATCAACCGCTCGGTCGACGGTCTGGTGATGGTCATGCTGGGCGGCGTGCAGTCGCTGTTGGGACCGCTCACCGGTGCGGCGCTGTTTACCTGGCTGCAGGATACGGTGGCGCGCGAAACCGACTACTGGCGCGCCATGCTGGGATTGATCATCCTGGTGCTGGTGCTGCTGTTGCCGAACGGCCTCGGGGGATTGTTCAGCCGCTGGCTCGAACGTCCGGATGCTGCCGCGCCCGATGCGGCAATCCGCAATGCCGGGAGAGGCGCGTGAGTTTGCTCAACGTCGAGCACATCAGCCTGGCATTCGGCGGTGTCAAGGCCGTCGACGACCTGTCATTCGAACTCGATGGCGGCGAGATGCTGGCGTTGATCGGCCCGAATGGCGCCGGCAAGTCAACCAGCTTCAATATCGTCGGCGGCCAGTACACACCGGACAGCGGCAGCATCACGCTGGCTGGCAAACGCATCAGCGGTTTGAAGCCGCGCCAGATCTGGCGCCTTGGAGTTGGGCGCACCTTCCAGATTTCTGCCACCTTCGCATCGATGACGGTGCTGGAAAATGTGCAGATGGCGCTGCTGTCGCACCAGCGCAAGCTGTTCCAGCTCTGGTGTCCGGCATCCACCTGTTGCCGCGATGAAGCCATGGCGCTGCTGGAACAGGTTGGCATGGCAGTCCATGCCGCACGTGCCTGCGCAGAATTGGCGTATGGCGACGTCAAACGCGTCGAGCTGGCCATTGCCCTGGCCAACCGGCCCAGGCTGTTGCTGATGGATGAGCCCACTGCCGGCATGGCCGCCGCCGAACGCCATGCACTTATGGCGCTGACCAGGAAACTGGTGCATGAAAACGGGCTGGCGGTGCTGTTTACCGAACACAGCATGGATGTGGTGTTTGCCTTTGCCGATCGCATGCTTGTGCTGGCACGTGGCAAGCGCATTGCCGAGGGCGATGCGCTGACCATCCGCCAGCATCCCGAGGTGCAGGAAGTGTATTTCGGCAGCGGCAAAAGCTTCGAGGGTACCGGGGTGCCGTCATGAGCCGGGCCATTGGCGCGGCCAGTGCGCAAGCCGGTGAAGTGGTTTTGCAGGTCAGGAACCTCAATGCCTGGTATGGCCGTGCCCATATTCTCTTCGATGTCAATCTGGAAGTGCACCGTGGCGAAGTGGTGGCGCTCATGGGGCGCAACGGCGCAGGCAAGTCGACCACCATGAAAGCGCTGATGCGCCTGCTCGAGCGCTCCAGCGGCAGCGTGGTGTTTCGCGGCGAGGATATCAGCCACGCCAAGCCGCATCATGTCGCGCAGCGCGGGCTGGCCTATGTGCCGGAAGACCGGCGCATTTTTTCCGACTTGAGCGTGCTGGAAAATCTCGAGGTTGGCCGACAGGCACCGCGTGCCGGCGCCGTGACCTGGTCGCCGCAAACGCTGTTTGAATTATTCCCCAATCTCGGTGAAATGCCGCACCGGCCCGGCGCCAGGATGAGTGGCGGCGAGCAAAAGATGCTCACCGTGGCGCGCAGCCTGATGGGCAATCCTTACCTGGTTTTGCTTGACGAACCCTCTGAAGGCGTGGCCCCGCTGATTGTCGAACAGATGGCCGGCATGATCCTGGCGCTCAAGCATGCCGGCGTCTCGATTCTGCTTTCGGAGCAGAACCTGCATTTTGCTGCACTGGTCAGCGACCGCGTCTGTGTGCTGGAAAACGGCCATCTGCGTTATCAAGGCAGCATGGCGCAACTGGCTGGCGATGCGTCGGCGCAGCGTGCCTACCTGTCGGTGTAGCCGCTGGAACGCCGTTGACGGAAAATCCGGCAACGTGAAAGTCGATGGTTTGCCGCATTCGTCAATTGAATTCCGGCCATGGAGCCCCAGCTTGTTTACCTGGCTGCGGCGCGACAGGTGGCGCCGGGCAGCTATGTGAAGTAACGCATTCAGGCAGTTGCCTGGGAAAGCAGTCCGAGGCGCAGGAAAAGTCTTCTGAAGCAGCGGCTTGAGACAGCATAATGCCTGCGCCGCCAGCAGGTCTACACTGGTCATCATCACGACATCATCACGACATCATCACGACACCATCAAGACATCACAGCGACACGCATCATCACCCATGCAGATGCCGGCGCTCCATAGTCGGGAGCATCGCCAGACTGCAATCATGAAAAGGAAAACACCATGACGATCAATACGGAAAAAGCCATTTTGGCCGGCGGTTGTTTCTGGGGCATGCAGGATCTGCTGCGCCGTTATCCGGGCGTGATTTCCTCGCGCGTGGGCTATACCGGCGGCGATGTGGCCAATGCCACCTACCGCAACCACGGCTCGCACGCCGAAGCGATTGAAATCGAATTCGATCCCAAGGTCATCAGCTATCGCAAGATCCTGGAATTCTTTTTCCAGATCCATGACCCCACCACCAAGAACCGCCAGGGCAATGACACCGGACCCAGCTATCGTTCGGCGCTCTATTATCTGAACGATGAACAGAAGGATGTCATCGAGGACACTATTGCCGACGTCAATGAAGCCGGCTTGTGGCCCGGTCGGGTCGTTACCGAAGTTGCGCCAGCCGGACCGTTCTGGGAAGCGGAACCCGAACACCAGGATTATCTCGAACGCATTCCCAACGGCTATACCTGCCATTACATCCGGCCGAACTGGAAATTGCCGGTACGCGCCAGTCAGGCATGAGGTCGCCTGCACCGTCCGGTACGGTCAGTTGCCAGCGGCGCAGCTGGCCGCATCGCTGGAATACGCTGCCAGGCCGTCGGCCGAAAGTCGCTGCAGGTAGCAGGCATACCGGCCGACCCAGCCATAGGCTTGATCGTCGCTCAGCAGGCCCTGGGCATTGCTGAGGTCGGCCTGGGCAACGAGCAGGTAGCTGTTGCCGGTGGCTTTCATGATGCCTTCCACCAGCAGCATGTCGGAGAGCAGGTAGGCAGCATATCTCTCGTCGAGCGCAAGGCGTCTGGCCGCCTGTGGCAACTCCAGGGCCGCCAGCTTGCCGATTGCCAGGCTCAGGTCCGCCAGCCGCAGCAAGGCTTGCCCTGGCGGGTCGCCATTCAGGCGTGCCACGGCAGGGGCAACACCCTGCGTGACCGGCCGGCTGATGGCTGTCATCGAAACCGGTTCCGGCAAGGCTGCAGGAATGCCGGCCAGGCGCTGTGCCAGCAGGTCACGGGCGCGGGCCAGCCGAGCGGCCGACATCGGTTGCAGCGCGCAGGGCTGGCCAGTGGTGCCGGCCAGTGCCAGGCATAGCGCATGGTCCCAGGTCTTCTGGCCCAAAGCCTCGCCATACGTGGTTCGCTGGCCTGCCACTTGCAAGCTGCCACCGCCAATGTCGAGCACATGGCTGCTGTGCAGGCGCGTACCCAGCTGCTGCATGGCGCTTCGGTAAGCGTAGCTGCCCTCGGCAGTTTGCGGCATCACCAGCACGCTGACACCGGTTTGTGCATGAAGGCGTGCCAGCAGGTTGACCAGGCTGGGCCTGTCGCGCTGCAGCGCCAGCCGCCAGGCTGAAAAACCGGCAGCCACGCGTAGGCACTCAGCACCAAAGCCGGCCTTGGCCGGCAAGCTGCGCAATGCGTCGATGGTCGGCACGGCGGTTTCATCGAGTCGCCGGCCTGCCAGCAGCGGCGCAAGATAATCGATGTCCGCGCGTGGCTGCTGGTCACTGCCCGTCATGCTGGCACGGATGCCCGACGAACCCATGTCGTAGCCAATGCGGCATGGCGACTGGGCATGGGCGCCCAGGCACGAGAGGGCAAGCAGCGTACCCATGATGGCGGCGGGCCAGACCCCTGGCTTGGTCCGATTGGCGCCCGCCATGGCGCGCCTTGTGCGGCCAGCTGTTGGCATTGTCATTACCGGTGCAGATAGCCCATCAGGCCGATACCCAGGCCGATGGCGGTGGCGCCATACACGCTGACCAGCATCCAGCGCTTGCGTGTGAGCAGTGTGATGGCGGCAAGCGCGATGGCAATCTGCAGCAAGGTGGTGGCCAGTGCCCAGCGGCCATGGACATGCATTTCCTCTTCGCTTTTCGCATCGGCAACCAGGACGCTGGCTTCCAGCGCATCGGCCTTTTGCTTGATTTCTTCCTTTTCCTGCTTGTAGCGCTCGATCGATTGGCGAAAGCCGGTTTGTGCTTCACCGGTGGTCAGCGTCACCGAAAGCTCTGCCAGATTTTGCTTGTTGCTCTTGGCCTGGTAGTAATTCCACTGGTTCGACGCCGAGGTTTTCTGGATCGCCGCCTCATTCTTGTACAGCAGCGCGGCGTTCTGGGTATGGCCGCCCATGTAGCCAAAGATCGCGCCGATCGTGGAAAGGATGGCAGTCAGCACTGCCAGGCGGGAGGTGAAACGGTCGCCGCCATGCTGTGCGACATGCTCAATTTCATGATCGTGCGGACCGTGTACGTGAAACCCTTCGGACATGCGTATGCTCCTTGTAATGGTACCCGCGGCGAACCAGGAGCGCGGGCCCCCGGCACCGCGCCCACGGGCCGATGATGGCAGGCATTCTATCGCAGCGCTGCCGGCACCGCGTAACGGATATCCCGCTACGACGCCAACTAAATGGAACTAACTTGTTTTTTTGGCCACACATCAAAAATCTGCGCCTTTTGTTGCAGTGCAGCCAAATTCCAGGAATCCGCAATGCCAAAATTTTTCTCGCGTCCTCCGCCGCAGGTCCCGGTGCTGGCACCTGTG
>JBPBPY010000464.1:0-4993 GCA_050954505.1 Janthinobacterium lividum | reverse complement strand
CCCTGATCGCGACCCAGGCCAGTACCCCTTTTTCCGCCAGCACCCTGTCCAACGGCCAGGGGGCCGGGCGCTACCAGGGCATCATCCTGACCACCGGCAACCTGGCTTACCAGTCTGCGCCCGGGGTCTACGACAGTGCCTTCACGCTGGCGCAGTGGCAAGCGCTGTGGGCCTATGAAACCGCGTTCCGCGTGCGCCAGGTCACGCTGTATACCTATCCGACCACTGTGCCGGACAGCTATGGCCTGACACCGGTCAACGGTGTCGACACCACCAACACGCCGATTGCGGCCAACTTCACCGCCACGGGAAAATCCGTGTTCAGCTATCTCAACACCGCCAACCCGGTCACCATCAAGAATGCCTGGACCTATCTGGTGGTACCCACGGCAACGGGCAATCCGGTTCCGCTGCTTTCGACTTCCGATGGTTATGCCATCGCGTCGGTGTACACCTATCCGGATGGCCGCCAGAACATGGCCATCACCGCCGATGGCAACCCCAACCTGATTCACACCATTTCGCTGGGCTACGGCATTGCCAACTGGGTCAGCAAGGGCATGTTCCTCGGTGCCCGCAAGGTTTACATGAATCCGCAACCGGACGATATCTTCCTGGATGACGACATCTGGAATCCGCAACTGCTGCGAGAAAGCGGCACCTATCGCATGACCGGCAATGATTTCATGCGCGCCGTGGCCTGGCAGCTGGCGTTTCGCGCCAAACATCCAAAGGCGGTCGATTTCACCATCGAATGGCCGTTCAATGCCTACGGCTCCACTGCCGGTGCCTATCCCAACGATACGCTCACGCCAATGGTCAAGCTGCTCGACGCGCAATTCAAATGGCTGAGCCACACCTTCACCCATGCCAACATGGATGCGCCCGTCACCTATGCCGCGGCGTTCGATGAACTCAAGCGCAACGATGATGCTGCCAGGCTGGACCTGCGCCTGAGTCCCTATACCAAGGACAGCATGATCCAGCCGGATGTATCCGGCCTGGAAAATCCCCAGTTCCTCGATGCCGCCTACGACTTCGGCATTCGCTACATGGTGACCGACACCTCGTATCCCCGCTGGGACAACCCAAGTCCGAATACCGGCTTCCTGCTTGGCAGCGCCGGCAAGCCGATCCTCGCCATTCCACGGCGTGCCACCAACCTCTACTACAACGTCTCCACCCCGGCCGAGTGGACGTCGGAATACAATTTCTTTTACGCCCCCGGCGGCCAGTTCGCGACATGGCCCCGGGCGCTGACCTACGCGGAAATCCTCGATGTCGAATCGGACATGCTGCTGAAATACCTGATTCGCTCGGAACTCGACTCCTTGATGTTCCATCAGGCGAACGTGCGGGCTTATTCAGGAAACAGCTCGATCATGGGTGACTTGCTCGACGCAGCCATGACCAAGTACGACAAACTCTTCAATCTGCCGGTGAAGAGTCCCAGCCTGCACGACACTGGCGTGGCGATGGCTGCGCGCATGGCCTACAACGCCTCGGGTATCAACGCCACGCTGAAGCTGGGAAGCACCAACAGCATCCTGCTCAAGACTACGGGAGCGGTCGCTGCGCCGATTACCGGCATCAGCTACGGCAGCACGACCGAAAGTTATGGCGGGCAAACCATATCCACCGTCAATCTGGGCGCAAATGGAACGCTCACTATTCCGGCACCAGCCTGGTAGGCACTGCGCTGGCGACTTGCAGTCGGCGATGGACTGCAAGCGGCGCCACGCCCTGGCCAGCCCTTCATTTTTTCCTACAAAGGAATCGGTGATTGGCTGGCAGATGCGTCATGCGGGCTGGTTTATTATCTGGTCCATTGAACGAACCTGGAGATGGAAATGAACGTGGAACAGTTTGGCAAGGGTGCAGAATTTGTTGCCAACGCCGTTAAGGCCGGCTTTGGCGGGCAGGGCGCAGCGGCCGTGATCAATCCGGCAATGGAAGACATGTATTGGCGTGAGCAGTTCAAGAACGAACCGTATTTCAATGCCAGTTACACCTACGACGACTATGGCCCAGCCTACAGCGTTGGCTACAACGGCCGTTCGCGCTATGTCGACCGTTTTGCGGAAGCCGAAATCGTCCTCAGCCGTGACTGGGAAGCCACCAAGGGCAAGTCACGCCTGAGCTGGCACGAAGCCCGGCTGGCAGCGCTGGCAGCCTGGATTCGCATTGATATGGCGTCGACTGCTACCGAGTCCGACAAGAAAATGGCTGCCTGATAAATCGAAACATGGCTGATGGCTGAAGGCTGATTCCAGTCTCAACCGAGATCAGGTTTCAGCCAAGCCGGTTGCCACCAGGCTTTGTTGAAAGGTGGCAACCCATGCGTGGGAATTCTTCGTCACGCCTGCAAACCGCATGGCCTTATTCTGTCAATTACCTGACATAGATTGGGCAAAGAACTCTGTAGTGATATATCGTGATATCAGTCAATTCCTGATTCTGTAATCCGAATCAACAGCAGCGGCTGGAAGCGCCACCGTCTTCTCCGTAGCGCGCCCTTTGCCGGTTCCGGAAAAATTCCTCATAACTCATTGCTGGTACGCCGGCATGTTCGCTTTCCATATGGTTCAGGTAGGCATCGTATTCCGGCAAGCCGATCATCAGCCGCATTGTCTGACCCAGGTAGCGTCCAGCTGCGCCTAAATGTTCCAGCATGGTTCCATCGCTCTCATATCAATACTGCTCTGGCTCGTCAGTGAACCTGCGTAACGCCTGCCTGTTCGCACCGGCCTTGGCAACGTTCATTCGCATTACCTGTCAGGCTTGTGCAATCCCGCCCGCTGCAAAGACTTGCGCCGGCGATTCCTCGACGCTTGGAAGCGGCTGGCGGCATGCGGCAAGGATGGTGCGCAAGCCAAGCACCACAATGCTGACCACAACCAGCATGAAAATGCAGGCCAGTGCGGCATCGACCTGATCGTTGAGGATGATGCGTTCCATCTGCGCCACCGATGTGGCTGGTGCCAACAGTTTGCCTTGCGCCAATGCTTCCTGATAACGGTGCGCATGCGCCAGGAAACCGATTTTCGGATTGCTGTCGAAAACCTTGATCCAGCCCGCACTCATGGTGCACCCCAGGAGCCATAGCGTCGGCACGATGCTGACCCAGGCGAATCGGCCCCGCTTCATCTTGAACAATACGCAGGTGACCAGGATCAAGGCAATCGCCGCCAGCATCTGGTTTGAAATGCCGAACAAGGGCCAGAGGGTATTGATGCCGCCCAGCGGATCGACCACACCCTGATACAGAAAATAGCCCCAGGCAGCCACACACAGCCCGGTGGCAATCAGATTCGGCGCCCAGGCATCAGTCCTGCGCAGGGCCGGTACAAAGGTGCCCAGCAAATCCTGCAGCATGAAGCGCCCGGCCCGGGTGCCGGCATCGACGGCGGTGAGTATGAACAGCGCTTCAAAAAGGATTGCGAAGTGGTACCAGAAGGCCATCATGGCGGGTCCACCGATGGCACTCGACAGGATTTGCGCCATGCCCACGGCGAGCGTCGGCGCCCCGCCGACGCGGGAGAGAATGGTCGACTCGCCAACTTGCTGCGCAGTTGACGCAAGCATTTCCGGTGTCAGCACGAAGCCCCATTGCGAAATCGTGCTGGCAGCACTTTGCGCAGTGTTGCCGATCAGGGCAGGGGGACTGTTCATGGCGAAGTAGATGCCCGGTTCGATGCAGCTCGCCGCCACCAGCGCCATGATGGCGATAAACGACTCCATGAGCATGGCACCATAACCAATGAAGCGCACATGGCTTTCGTTGGCAATCAACTTTGGCGTGGTGCCGGACGCAATCAAGGAATGGAAACCCGAGACCGCGCCACAGGCAATGGTGATGAACAGGAACGGGAACAATGGTCCGGCCCAGACCGGGCCGGTGCCATCGATGAAGCGCGTGGTGGCCGGCATTTTCAGTTCCGGCAAGACGACCAGAATGCCCATGGCGAGACCGACGATGGTGCCGATCTTCAAAAAAGTGGAGAGGTAATCGCGCGGCGCCAGCAGCAGCCAGACCGGCAGCACGGCAGCGACGAAACCATAACCGATCAGCATCCAGGTCAATTCGATGGCGCTGAAGGTGAAGCGCGGACCCCAGACCGGATCTGCCTGCACATACTGGCCGCCGATAATCGCCAGCATCAGCAACACAAACCCGGCCACCGAAATTTCGGCAATGCGGCCGACGCGGACATGGCGCAGGTAGATACCCATGAACAGCGCAATTGGCATGGTTGCCATGACGGTAAAGGTACCCCAGGGCGATTGCGCCAGCGCTTTGACGACAATCAGCGCCAGTACCGCCAGGATGATCACCATGATCAGAAAGGCGCCAAACAGCGTGATCACGCCGGCAGCCTGACCCAGTTCGGTGCGCACCAGTTCACCGAGCGAACGACCGTCGCGGCGCATTGAAATGAACAGGACCATGGCATCCTGCACCGCGCCGGCAAGGACCACACCGGCCAGGATCCAGAGCATGCCGGGAAGATAGCCCATCTGCGCCGCCAGTACCGGCCCCACCAGAGGCCCGGCGCCGGCAATGGCGGCAAAGTGATGGCCAAACAGGACGTAGCGGTTGGTTGGCACGAAATCGAGGCCATCGTTGTGCCGGTGTGCCGGCGTCATGCGCTCGGCATCGAGTTGCATGACGCGACGAGCCAGATACAAGCTGTAGTAACGGTAGGCGATCAGGTAGACGCAGATCGCCGCGCAGACCACCCAGATGGCATTGATGGCTTCGCCGCGCTGCACGGCGACGATTCCCAGCGAAACGGCGCCGAGAATGGCAACGCCCAGCCAGACTGCATGACGGGTAAGAGTGATGCCCATGCAAACGCTCCTGAAAGTCGTCGGGACGATGGCATCCGTTGCACAAAAGGCGTGGCGTCAGCCCGGCAATTCATTGCTGTCGCCAGCACGCATCGAGCGTACGGAATCATCGACCTGGCCGGTTTTTCGAAGTACCGATAGT
>JBPBPY010000119.1:0-5019 GCA_050954505.1 Janthinobacterium lividum | reverse complement strand
AGTGGGGCGGCCTGGGCTTTTCCTACAAGTGGAACATGGGCTGGATGCATGATTCGCTGCATTACATGGAGCATGATCCGCTGTACCGCCAGCACCATCATTCCGAGATGACCTTCAGCATGCACTACGCCTATACGGAAAACTTCGTGCTGCCGATTTCGCATGACGAAGTGGTTCATGGCAAGGGGTCGCTGATTGCCCGCATGCCCGGCGATGAATGGCAAAAGCTGGCCAACCTGCGCGCCTACCTGGCTTTCATGTGGACCCATCCGGGCAAGAAGCTGTTGTTCATGGGCTGCGAATTCGGCCAGCCGGACGAATGGAACCATGACAGTTCGCTGCCATGGCATTTGCTGGACGACCCGCGCCATCGTGGCATCCAGACACTGGTGCGCGACCTGAATCATCTGTATCGCAATGAAACCGCACTGCATGACAGCGATAACGATGAAAACGGTTTCCAGTGGGTGGTGGGCGACGACAACAGCAACAGCGTGTTTGCATTCCTGCGCCACAGCCTGTATGGCAAGCCGGACTTGCTGGTGGTGGCGAATATGACGCCAGTGCCGCGGGCCGATTACCGTATCGGCGTGCCGCAGGGGCAGTGGGTCGAGATCCTCAACACCGACGCCGAGGTATATGGCGGCGTGAATATCGGCAACGGCGGCACCGCACGGGGCGAAGGCCAGGCCAGCCATGGCCAGCCGGCCTCGCTGTGGCTGACACTGCCGCCGCTGGCGGTGATCGTGCTGAAAAAGGTGGCCTGAAATTCGGCCTGGAGTCCGGCCTGGAGTTCGGTTTGAATCCAAGCTGAATCTGGCCTGCACCCGATCATCCTGAAAGGGCGCAGGCCCGAGAACTTCACCGACAGACGCAGACAATGACAACAGCAAGCCGCCATGAGGATCGCTAGATGAATGTAAATCCGCCGCCGCGCCTGTTGCCGGGGTCGCCCTATCCATTGGGCGCGCGCTCCGACGGACTGGGCGTCAACTTTGCCGTGTTTTCTGCCCATGCGCACAAGGTGGAGCTGTGCCTGTTCGACCGCTCCGGACGCAAGGAAATCGCGCGCCTGGCGCTGCCCGAATGCACCGATGAAGTCTGGCATGGCTATCTTCCCGAAGCTGCGCCCGGCTTGCTGTACGGGTTTCGCGCCCACGGCGACTATGACCCGCAGCACGGCCACCGCTTCAATCCCAACAAACTGCTCATCGACCCGTATGCACGCCAGCTTTCGGGGCCCCTGCGCTGGTCAGATGCCCTGTTTGCCTACCGCCTCAACTCTTCCCGTGCCGACCTGTCGATCGACCGGCGCGACAGTGCCCCATCGGTACCCAAATCCGTGGTCACCGAAGACAGCTTCAACTGGGACAACGATCGCCGGCCAAATGTGCCGTGGTCGAAAACCGTCATCTACGAAGCGCACCTGAAGGGCATTTCCTGCATGCGCGAAGACCTGCCGGGGCATCAGCGCGGCACCTTTGCCACGCTGGCCAATCCGCGCTTCATCGAGCATCTGACCCGGCTCGGCGTCACCACCGTGGAACTGCTGCCCGTGCATGCGTTCCTGCAGGACCGCTTCCTGCGCGAGCGCGAATTGCGCAATTATTGGGGCTATAACACCATGGCGTTCTTCGCCCCCGAGCCCGATTACTTGGCCAGTGGCGATCTCAATGAAATCCGCATGGCGGTGCGGCGCCTGCATGCTGCCGGCATCGAAGTCTTGCTCGACGTGGTCTACAACCATACCGGTGAAGGCGATCAGCTCGGACCAACGATTTCGCTGCGCGGCCTCGACAACGCCAGCTACTACCGCCTGCCGGCCGGCGACGAGCGTCATTTCATCAACGATACCGGCTGCGGCAACACCATCAACATCACCCATCCACGGGTGCTGCAGATGGTCATGGATTCCTTGCGCCACTGGGCCGAGTCCTATCACATCGATGGATTCCGCTTCGACCTGGGCGTGACGCTCGGGCGCGAACTCGATGGCTATGATCCGCGTTCCGGGTTTTTCGACGCCATCATGCAGGACCCGGTGCTGTCGCGTTTGAAGCTCATATCCGAACCCTGGGATCTCGGCCCCGGCGGCTACCAGCTGGGGCGCCACCCGCCTGGCTGGGCCGAATGGAATGACCGATTCCGCGACAGCATACGGCGTTTCTGGCGCGGCGATGCCGGCATGCGTCCCGAGCTTGCAGCACGCCTGACCGGCTCGGCCGACCTGTTCGACCATCAGCACCGCAAGCCATGGGCGTCGGTGAATTACGTTGCGTCCCACGATGGCGCCACGCTTCAGGATGTGCTCAGCTACACCACCAAATACAACGAAGCCAACCGCGAGGGCAACCGCGACGGCACCTCGGAAAACTGCAATGCCAACTGGGGCGTGGAAGGGCCGAGCAACGACCCGGCCATCGTTGCACTGCGTGGCAAACTGCGGCGTGCCATGCTGGCCACCGTCATGCTTTCGCAAGGCACGCCCATGCTTTTGGCAGGCGACGAATTCTGCCGCACCCAGGGTGGCAACAACAACGCCTATTGCCAGGACAACCCGATTTCCTGGGTCGACTGGAGACTGGCAGACAGCGAAGAAGGCCGCCAGACCACTGCCTTCATCGGTCGTCTGGCCGCACTGCGGCACGCCTTTCCTTGTTTGCAAGCGGGGCGCTTCCTGCACGGCGCAGAAGAAATCCTGCCGGGCTTGCCCGACATCGCCTGGTTCGACGAACGCGGTGAGCCGTTGTCCGATTCCGCCTGGCACAATCCGCAAGCGCGCGCCCTGACCGTGCGGCGCGCCAACGCCGCAGGCCTGGCCGGCCACGCCACCGATACGGCTGCTGCCGGAACCGCCGCCAATGCCACCAATGCCACCAATGCCAATGGCTGGGCTGGCGAGCGCGGCAGCGACGACGAGGAAACCCAGCCTGGCATCGTGGTGCTGTTCCTTAACGCCGGCGGCGAGCCGATCACCTTCAACTTTCCACCGTCGTCGAACCGCTGGTTTCTGGCGCTCGACAGTGCAGAGCCCGAGCGCGCCGCGCAAGCCGTCGACGCCGCCGAGGTGCTGGTGCAGGGCCACAGCGTGGTGGTCTGCACCTCACGGCTGGTGCGCGGCGAGCGTTCGGCGTAGAGCAGGCAGGCACAAGCCAAACCCGCATGACCTATAACAAATAAAACTGACTTGAGACAGGATGACGCCAAATCAACAGATACCATTACCTCAAGGATGAGTCCAACGCTATGAGCACTTCAAACGACACCAGTACCGTCGACGCCGTCAACCAGGCCGGCAACGCCGGCAACACGCTGAATTTTGGCGCCCGCCTGCTGGCAGACAACCAGACTGTTTTCACCCTCTGGGCACCGGCCACCGCCGGCGTCGCCGTCGAGCTGCCAAACCGCGAACCGGTCCCCATGACCGCTCTCGACGGCCCGCGCCATGGCTGGTATGAAGCCACCGTCGATTGCGGCGTGGGCACCCTGTACCGCTACCAGGTAAGCTGCGAAGACGGTTCGGTCCTGACCGTGCCGGACCCGGCATCGCGGGCCCAGGATGGCGATGTGCATGACTGCAGCATGGTTGTCGATCCGCATTCCTATGAATGGAAAAACAATGACTGGCGCGGCCGGCCATGGCATGAAACGGTGCTGTATGAATTGCACGCCGGCGCACTCGGTGGGTTCAAGGGCGTGGCAGAGCGGCTGCCGGCTTTGGCGGCCTTGGGTTTCACCGCCATTGAGCTGATGCCGATTGCCGATTTTCCCGGTCCGCGCAATTGGGGTTATGACGGCGTGCTGCAATTCGCACCCGACTCGACCTATGGCACGCCGGACGAACTCAAGGCAATGATCGACACCGCGCATGGCCTGGGCTTGATGGTGTTTCTCGACGTGGTCTACAACCACTTCGGACCGGACGGTAACTACATCGGCGTGTATGCTCCGCCATTCTTCCGTGACGACATCGATACGCCATGGGGCAAGGCCATCGACTTCCGCCGTCAGGAAGTGCGCGACTTCTTCACCATCAACGCCATGTACTGGCTCAATGAATTCCGCTTCGACGGCCTGCGTTTCGACGCCGTGCATGCCATCACTGAGCAGGACTGGCTGCCCGAAGTGGCGCAGCGCGTGCGTGCAGCCGTCGAGCCAGGCCGCCATGTGCACCTGACACTGGAGCATGATGAAAATGTCGTCAGCTTCCTGGAGCGCAAGGGTGAAGAAACGGTGGAGAAATGCTTCGACGCCCAGTGGAATGACGATGGCCATCATATTCTGCATGTGATGCTTACCGGTGAACAGCAAGGGTATTACCAGGACTATGCCGACAACCAGGTCGAGCGCCTGGCGCGCTGTCTTGGCGAAGGCTTTGTCTACCAGGGCGATCCGGCGGTCACCCGCAACGGCGCGCTGCGCGGACACAACAGCAAACACCTGCCACCGACCGCATTCGTGCTGTTCCTGCAAAACCATGACCAGATCGGCAACCGCGCATTCGGCGAACGGCTCACGCAGCTGACGCCGCCGCTGGCGCTGCGTGCTGCCAGCGCCTTGCTGCTGCTTTCACCGATGATTCCCATGCTGTTCATGGGTGAAGAGAGCGGCGCCACCGAACCGTTCATGTACTTCACCAGCTATCCCCAGGAAGAGCTGGCAGTGGCGGTGCGCGATGGCCGCCGGCAGGCGTTTGCCGAAGTGCCGGCCTTCGCCACCGAAGCGCAGCAGGCCATGATTGCCGACCCCAATCTCGAAGAACCCTTCGACATTTCGATACCTGACTTCGAAACCACGAATGTCTGGCAGACCTGGACATCACGCCTGTTGAAATTGCGTCATGAGCACATCATCCCGCGCCTTCACGGGGCCATGTCGATCGGTGCAAAACCGATCGGTCCGAAAGCGGTGGCGGCACGCTGGCGCATGGGGGACGGCGCCATCCTGACCTTGATGATCAACCTGTCGTTCGATTCGGTGCCGATCGATGCCATGGAATATGGCGCACGTGAACATATC
>JBPBPY010000262.1:0-5024 GCA_050954505.1 Janthinobacterium lividum | reverse complement strand
GCAGCTCCAGGTCCTGGCCGTCGCTCTTGAAGGTAAACGGATGCTGGGCATAGGCGCGCGACACCGAGCGCACGCCGTGCGGCGACAACAGCTCTTCTTCATTGAGCACGCGCTGCAGCAGGCTTTTCAGGCGATGGCTGCGCAACAGCGAGAGCTTGTGTTTCCTGCTGCCGCCAGGCTCGGTCCAGCGCGAGATGAGCTTGGTCAGTTCGGGGCGCATCTTCAGGAACCAGCGCAGCCGGTCGGAAAATTCCGGAACCTGCTCGAGCACTTCCGGCTCGAAGATATGGACGGCATACATCGGCACGATGCCCACCAGCGAGCGTACCTTGAGTGCGGCGGAACTGCCGTCTTCGAGATGCAGCAGATCATAGAAAAAACCGTCCTCCTCATCCCACAGATTGGCAGCGCGCTCGCCCCGCGCCGACATGGCTGAGGAAATATAGAGGAAATGCTCGAAGAATTTCACCGCCATATCGATGTAGGAGCGGTTGCTCAATGACAGTTCCAGGGCAATGCGCATCATGGTCAGGGCATAACTGGCCATCCAGCCGGTGGCGTCGGGCTGATCCAGATGGGCGCCATGCGGCAGGCCTTGCGAACGGTCGAAGATCTGGATATTGTCCAGTCCCAGGAATCCGCCCTGGAAGATGTTGCGGCCCTGGCCATCCTTGCGGTTGACCCACCAGGCAAAGTTCAACAGCAGCTTGTGGAACATGCGCTCCAGGAATCCATTGTCGGATTTGCCGGTCAACGCGGTTTCCATTTGATACACCCGCCAGGTGGCCCAGGCCTGCACCGGTGGATTGACGTCGCCAAGTTCCCATTCATAAGCGGGAATCTGGCCATTCGGATGCATGTAGCGTTCATTGACCAGCAACAGCAGCTGGGATTTGGCAAACGCCGGATCGATCAGCGCATAGGTGACGGCATGAAAGGACAGGTCCCAGGCGGCAAACCAGGGATATTCCCAGGTGTCGGGCATCGACAGGATGTCGGAGCAGGACATGTGCTGCCAATCGGTGTTGCGCCCCGACCAGCGCTGGTCGGGCGGCACGCTGCCCTTGTCGCCACGCAGCCAGCGGCGTACATCGAAACCGTAATACTGTTTCGACCATAACATGCCGGCCAGGGCTTGCCGCTGTACCGAACGCGCATCGAGATCATTCTGCGGCATGCGTTGCTGCAGGGTTTCGTAGTAGGCATCGGCCTGCCGGCGCCTGGCCTGGACCAGACCGTCGAAATCATCGAACGACTGACGCCCCACGGCATGCTCGCGCCAGCGCAGCCGCAAGGTGACGCTCGCGCCTGCGGCAACGGTGACATGGTAGTGGGCAGCACACTTGCTGCCGTGGTCGCTGCGTACGGCGCGCATGCGGTCATGGACGATGTAGTCATTGATGCCATCCTTGTAGATGCCATTGGCATTGGCCACACCGGCCACCGCCGGATTGCTCTCGTTTTCGCAAAACAGCCAGCGCGGTGCACCCAGCGGTCCGGCTTCGGCATCCAGGCGCATGGTCATCATCTCTTCATGGATCGCCACGACGCCATTGTCGTCGAGTCTGAGCTGCGGCTTTTCATGGTCGTCGCCCCATGACCAGATGTTGCGCGCAACCAGCTGGGACAAGACGTCGATGCTGGCTTCCTCGCTGGCGGCATTGTGGATGGTAATGCGTTGCAGGATATCGTTGGGCGAAGCCTTGGCGTATTCCACCGTGACATCGAAGAAGCGCTTGTCGTCGAAAATACCGGTTTCGAGCAATTCGAATTCCGGCACAGCGCCGCTGCGGCGGGCGTTTTCATCGATCAGCTGCTGGTAGGGAAATGCCCGCTGCGGATAGCGGTACAGCATGCGCATATAGGAATGCGACGGTGTGCCGTCCTGAAAAAAATACAATTCCTTGACATCTTCGCCGTGGTTGCCCTGGGTATTCGACAGCCCGAACAAGCGTTCCTTGATGATGGGATCCTGGCCATTCCACAACCCGAGCGACAGGCACCAGCGCGACTGGTCGTCGGAAAAACCGGCCAATCCATCTTCGCTCCAGCGATAGGCGCGGCTGCGCGCATGGTCATGAGGGAAATGGCTCCAGGCGTCGCCATTGGCGCTGTAGTCTTCCCGCACGGTGCCCCAGGCGCGCTCGGCCAGGTAGGGTCCCCAGCGGCGCCAGGCTGCTTCATCCTGCTGCAGCCGCTGGCCTTCCACCGTCTCGAGAACGCTTTGCGGCGACGGCGGCGACGCATTGCCGCCGTTGCTGTCCTCGCCCTGCCCGTTGCTGGCTGCGTTTTGGCCGTCGGTTTTTGAGACATGAGGCGTCGCCACCGGATTTCTTCCTTGCTGCGGGACCTGCTGTCCACCCTGCTGCGCATCGCGTTGTTGCGCCCCCTGTTCTCCCTCTTGGATCGCGCTCTCTCCTGCAGCTTGTTTCATTGCGCCCGCCCGACAAATTTTCATTGTGCCCAATGTAACAGCAGCCACGGCTAACTAGTTGGATAATTCGCAACACCGTGCTGGCGTTATCTGCCAAGCTACCGTGATCAAACCCATGCAGAAAAACAAATGACACATTACGATGTGATTGTGATAGGCAGCGGTCCTGGCGGTGCAACGCTGGCGCACCGGCTGGCCGCCACCGGCAAGAAAATCCTGCTGCTCGAGCGCGGCGGCTACCTCAAACGCGAACCGGCCAACTGGGATTCGAAGACGGTCTTCATCGATGCCAAGTACCAGGCCAGGGAAACCTGGTTTGGCGGCGACGGCAGCAGTTTCAAGCCGGGTTTGCACTACTATGTCGGCGGCAATTCCAAGGTCTACGGCGCGGCGCTGCTGCGCATGCGCGAACGCGACTTCGAGGAAATCCGCCACCAGGACGGCATTTCACCGGCCTGGCCGTTGTCCTACCAGGACTTCGAACCGTATTACGCCCAGGCCGAGTCGCTGTTCCATGTGCACGGCCAGCGTGGCGAGGACCCCAGCGAACCGTATGCGTCCACGCCATTCCCCTACCCCGCGGTCAGCCACGAACCGGCAATCCAGAAATTGAGCGACAAGCTGCAGTCGGCCGGCTACCATCCCTTCCATCTGCCGCTGGGTATTCTGCTCGACGAAAAGGATGGCCAGCCGACGCCGACCAGTGTCTGCATCCGTTGTGACGCTTTCGATGGCTTTCCGTGCCTGCTCAACGGCAAGGCAGATGCCCAGGTAATGTGTGTCGACCCTGCCCTGCGCGATTATCCCGACTTCACCTTGCTTACGCATGCCTATGTCACGCGCCTGGAAACCGATGACAGCGGGCGCATCGTCAAGACCGTGCATGTCAGCCGCCGCGGCGTCGACGAGCAGTACAGCGCCGACATCGTGGTCTCGTCCTGCGGCGCGCTGTCCTCGGCCTTGCTGCTGCTGCGTTCGGCCAGCCATTTGCATCCGAATGGCTTGGCAAACGGTTCCGGCCAGGTGGGACGCAACTACATGCGCCACAACCAGTCGGTGCTGATGGCACTGATGCGTGAACCGAATGACACCATCTTCCAGAAGACCATGGCCATGTCCGACTTTTATTTCAAGTCGGATGACTGGGAATTCCCGCTTGGCCTGATCCAGCTGTGCGCCACCTCGCATGCCGACCAGATCCGTGGTGAAGCCTTGCCGGCCTGGCTGGAGTGGCTGCCTGACATGCCATTCGAACAGATGGCGCGCCACTCGATCGATTTCTGGCTCTCCAGCGAAGACTTGCCCGATCCGGACAACCGCATCTATTACGACGGCGACCGCGTGGTGCTGGACGTGAAGGAAAACAACATGGAAGCGCACCATCGCCTGCGCGACAAGCTCAAGCAGATCCTCTCCGATTGCGGTGCCCATCCATCGCTGATGGAGCGCAATCTATACCTGGGCCATGATGTGCCCATTGGCGGCACGGCGCACCAGGCTGGCACCGCGCGCTTTGGACATGATCCAGCGACCTCGGTACTCGATCTGCATTGCAAAGCCCATGAGCTTGACAACCTGTATGTGGTTGACGCCAGCTTTTTTCCATCGATTGGCGCCGTCAATCCGACCCTGACCATCATTGCCAACGCCCTGCGCGTGGCAGATCATATCGCGGCGCGGCTGCTGGGGCCGTCCGCGCTCAAGGCCCAGCCATGAGGCCGAATCAATGATCCCGACTCCGGAACATGTACATGGCGCCAGCCTGGCGGCGCGTTTTCTGCTGGTCGTCATGTTCCCCTTCAGCGTGCTCGACAAGATCATGCATTGGGATGAAGCCATGGCCCAGGCGAAGACATCGTTTCTTCCCGGCGCCCCGCTGTTGCTGATCGCTGCCATCCTGGTGGAATGCCTGACACCGGTGATGATCCTGGCCGGCTGGTACGCCGGCTGGGCAGCAGTGCTGCTGGCAGGATTTTGCATCGTCACCGCACTGCTGTATCACCCGTTCTGGAAGTTTCCCGATTTCTGGTCCAAACCTGCCGAGGGCCGGGCGCATTTCTGGGATTTTCTTAAAAACCTGGGTCTGGCCGGCGGCTTGCTGCTGGTGCCGCTGCTTGGCATCGCTTGAGCACAGCACAGCATAGCCACAAGATTCCGATCTTCACACTAGTACACGCAGTTCAAGCAGAAAGGCAGGCCATCATGAGCAGGGAAAGCAAACAACCACCGGCACCGAAGATGCCGTATTGGCATTTGTGGACCGATGCGCAGGGAGTAAGCCATCAGCAGCGGTGCGAGATCGACCATTTCGACTTCAAGGGCGTGGGGCCTGCTGACCCGCAGTGGAACAACAAGCAGCCGCGTAGTGAAGCGACCGTGGTGTTTACCGTACAGCCGGTTGGCTGGGTCGGCGAATGGCACGAGAATCCGGCTCCGCAATGGATCGTGCCGATTTCCGGACGCTGGTGGGTGGAATCCATGGATGGCACCCGCATTGAATTCGGTCCTGGCGAGCTGTCATTGGGCGAGGACCAGAACTGCGTCGAAGATGGACAAAAGCGGCGTGGCCATCGCTCGGGGCAGATCGGTG
>JBPBPY010000186.1:0-5032 GCA_050954505.1 Janthinobacterium lividum | reverse complement strand
TCTTCGAGCAGCAGGCCGGTGTAGAGCACATCGATGCGTTTGATCAGGCTGAAGATGGTCCGCGGCACCATGCGCGAGACCGCCCAGTTGGGAGGTGACAAGGTGCCGCGCGAGTGCGCGCCATGAATCGCATCGATGAGTTCGGTGGAATAGCGCAGCAGATCCGGCGAACCGGCGCCCAGCACCAGCGGTGCCGGCTTGCCGGCCAGCGCCACCGGCAAGGTCAAGCCCTTGACCCTGGCAAACAGCGAGCCCAGCTGTTTGGCGTATTCCTTCTGCAGGCTCGACTCTTCCATCTGTTCATGCAGGTACTGGCGCAAGGCGACATGGGTGGCATAAAACGCTTCGAACTGTTCCACATCGAGATTGACGGTGGAATAAAAGTCCGGCCCATCGATGCCGAACCGCACCTGGCCGGTTTGCGGATCGCTGTGCTTGGCCCGTTCGAGTTCCACAAAACGCTGGCCCAGGCCCACGGTATGGACAATCCGGCGCGCTACCGGTTCGGCGGCTTCGGCTGGTATTGATCGTCCTTCCGGCCCGGCCGATCCAGAGCGTTCCACCGCCGAAGTGATGATGTCTTCGACTTCCAGCGCCAGGCCGGTTTCCTGCAGCGCGACCGGCGGGGTCAGTGGCATGGCAGACGAAGCCAGAAGATTGGCCGTTTGCAGATAGTGCTGGAATTCTCCATAAGCCGACAGCAGCAGCGGATGGCAGGGGTCACGTTCTTCGCCAGAGCTTGATGACGAGGTGCTGGTGTCGGAGTCGATATCCGAATCGTCGCTGGAAAAAAACGCTTCGGGCGGACGTGTGCGCCATGCGCCGCTCACTGTGGCGGGTGAATTGGGGTTGGAACGGCTGCGGCCTGGGCGCACCGGTTTGCCATACTCCGCATATTTCAATTCCGGTGGAGTCGAACGCCGCTTGATGCGAACGTTCATCCGCGATGTCACGCGCTCGATGATGGCATCGCCGCCGGGCGGCATGGTTGCCGTTGCACGGCCGGTACGGTGCGGCACCCGGGCACTGGACGGTGCAGAGAGGTTTTTTCGGATGGGGCCGCTGGGCGTCGAGATGGTTGTTGCAGTGGTGGTGGCTGGCGTTTCTCTGCTGCTTCTGGCCGTCGCTCTGGCGGTGCTCGAACCAATACTTGCTGTGGCGGCTGTGGCGGACGTTGAAGTCCAGGTCGACGCTGAAGACGCAGTTGAAGTTGAAGTTGAAGTTGAAGTTGAAGTTGAAGTTGAAGTTGAAGTTGAAGTTGAAGTTGAAGTTGAAGTTGAAGTTGAAGTTGAAGCCGGGATTGAATGCGCGGCCGAAGCACTGTCGGCACGTGAATCCGGTACAGCCGCTGTTGTGCCGCAATGCGGTGCGTCATGGCCTTGCCTGAGTCCTGGGGCAGAGGCCCGGCGCAGTTCGGGGGCCGGGCTCCTGGGTCGTGGCGGCGGCAGGTTCGGCGTCGAATCTGCACTTGCCAACTTCGGCCGCCGCTCGCTTGGTACCTGCTGCAAACTGCGCGAGCGTTGCCGGCGCGGCTGCTGGGGTCTCGACGCGCCCGGCGTGACGGTGCTGAAGTGCTTGTCCTGGTCTGTTGCAGCGGGGCGCGAGCGGACTTTGAGCAACTCGAGACGTGCCTGAGCCGGCGGCTGGCTGGCCGATATCAGGGAAGGCGATTCAGTGGGCGTTTGCTGCCGGGGATTTTTCTTCGATATCGGTGCTGACATGGGAGCTTCCATCCTATTCCATGGACATCTTGAAACGGCTGGCGCCGCCTGGCAATACCGCCCAACCAGTCGCCAGAACGCCGTGATTTGAACATGGCTGGCTCACACTGGCGCGTAGTGCGTCGGCATTTGTTTGATCACGGTTAAATGTTGCCGGAGTCGGGCAGGCGGAGTGGAAACAAAACGCGGCTTGGTCAGCGATGGATAAGGGCCATGCTCTGCGGGCCGTAAAAAGCTGCGCTGCAAGCAAGGCACCATACCGGTACGAACAAGGAAACAGTTAAGGCGGCAAGCCAAAGCGTAATGCAGGAGTCAATGAAAGAGCAGGTAGAAAAACAAGCAAGGGCGCCGAAAGAATGAATGAAGCAAGAGCAAACCGAAGTGTGTCAGGAAAACCAGACGGAACCGCATCAGGAAAACCCAGCTGTTCAGGATCAGAAAAACTGAACAGATCAGCAAACATGCGCGCATCAGGAAGAGCAACAGAAGAGCAGGTGCAGCAGCAGACAAGCAAGCAAACGAGGAAGCAGCGTAAAGAGCGAATCGGATAAATCGGATAAAAGCACAAACAAAAACGCCCGCGTGAGCGGGCGTTTTTGTTTGGCTTCCGGCAGGAAGATTATTTCAGGTGATCCGAAATGAGTTTCGTCATTTCAAACATCGATACCTGCGACTTGCCGCCAAACACAGCTTTCAGCTTGTCATCTGCGTTGATGTTGCGTTTGTTCGCTTCATCTTGCAGTTTGAACTTCTTGATGTATTCCCAAACCTTCTTTGTGACTTCGGTACGCGGCAATGGCGTTGTACCGACAACTGCAGCCAGCGTATCCGACGGCGTCATGGGTTTCATGAAAGCGGCGTTGGGCTTGCGTGGCGTGGTGGACTTCGTTGCGGCGACTTTCTTGGCTGGTGCGGCTTTTTTCGCAACGGCTGATTTTGCTGGAGCGGCTTTCTTGGCAACTGCCTTGACTGGCGCAGCTTTTTTGGCGGCCGTCTTCACGGCTGCTTTTTTTGCTGGCGCTGCCTTGGCGGCGACTTTCTTGGCTGCTGCAGGTGCTGCTGTTTTTGCTGCGGGCTTCTTGGCGACCGGTTTAGTGGCCGCGGGTTTTTTGGCTGTTGCCATCTTCAAACCTCCTTCACATGTGTGTTCGGATATTGCGCCATTTCACGCACCGCTAATAGTGGGAGTGTTTCGGCCGCTATGCAAGTGTTTTTTGCAAGTATTTTGCGGCAATCGTGGGTAGAGTGCCACGCATTGTCTTTATGGTGCCGCTATAGGGAAAAACCGGAGAAAACGCGGCTTGAAATACAGCGCGAACCCTTGCTCGAACCTCGGCCGGAAACTGCATCGCAAAACCGCATTGCAAAACGAGGATCATGCCGTGATGCAGTTCAACGCATGCCCGGCATCATGCCCTTCATTCCGCGCATCATTTTCATCATGCCGCCGCCTTTGAGTTTTTTCATCATCGACTGCATCTGATCGAATTGCGCCAGCATGCGGTTGACGTCCTGAACCTGGACACCGGCACCGGTGGCAATGCGGCGTTTGCGGGACGCCTTGATCAATTCCGGCCGCGCGCGTTCGGCCGGCGTCATGGAATTGATGATGCCTTCCATGCGCTTGACCTGTTTTTCAGCCTGGTCCATGTTGGCGCCGCTGGCTGCTTGCTGGAATTGCGCCGGCAGTTTGTCCATCAGATTGGCCATGCCGCCCATTTTTTTCATCTGCCCGAGCTGGGCCTTGAAGTCGGTCAAGTCGAATTTGCCACCGCCTTTGATCTTTTGCGCCAAGTCCTGGGCCGCTGCGATGTCGACACCCTTGCGCGCTTCTTCCACCAGCGCCAGGATATCGCCCATGCCGAGAATGCGGTTGGCCATGCGCTGCGGATCGAAGGCTTCCAGGCCGTCGAGCTTTTCCCCGGTGCCGGCAAACTTGATCGGTTTGCCGGTGATGTGGCGCACCGACAGCGCGGCACCACCGCGGGCGTCGCCATCGAGCTTGGTCAGCACGATGCCGGTCAAGGGCAGCGCATCGTTGAAGGCGCGCGCGGTATTGATGGCGTCCTGCCCCAGCATGGCGTCGACCACGAACAGGGTTTCGATCGGTTTGACGGCCGCATGCACGGCGCCGATTTCCAGCATCATGGCTTCATCGATGCCCAGGCGTCCGGCAGTATCGATGATCAGCACATCGAAGTAATGGCGCTTGGCATGGTCCAGTGCCGCCAGGGCGATGTCGACCGGCTTGTCGGTGGTCAGCGATGGAAAGAAGTCGGCGCCGACCTGTCTGGTCACCGTTTCAAGCTGGCCAATGGCGGCCGGGCGGTTGACGTCGGTGGAGACCGTGAGCACTTTTTTCTTGTTTTTCTCGCGCAGGAATTTCGCCAGCTTGCCCACCGTGGTGGTCTTGCCGGCGCCCTGCAGACCGGCCATCAGGATGATGGCCGGCGGCTGCGAAGCGAAACTGAGCTGCGAAGCCTGTGGTCCAAGATCGGCGCCCATGATGGCGGCCAGTTCCGTTTGCACCACACCGACCAAGGCCTGGCCCGGGGTGAGCGAACCGATGACATCTTCACCAAGCGCCTTTTCCTTGACCCGGGCGATGAATTCGCGCACGGCCGGCAGTGCCACGTCGGCCTCCAGCAGTGCCAGCCGCACTTCGCGCAGCATGTCGGCGGTATTCGATTCAGTCAGGCGCGCTTCACCGCGCATGGTCTTGACGGCTTTGGCAAGACGCTGGGTCAGGTTGTCTAACATGATGGATTTGGTCTTGGAAGAGAAAGCAGGCATTTTACTCCAGCGCTGCGCGGTTTCCGTCCTGCGCGGCCAGCCGAAGCCGGTCATTTGCATTTCATTTGTGCCGGGCCGATGGTGTAAACTCGGCGCATGTTGAAGATCCTGTTTTTACTCGCAGCATTGATCTACGCCGTGGCTGCTTTCCTGCCGGCGCGGCGGCGCACGCCCATCGCCATGCTCACCGTGGCCGGCTGGCTGCTGCATGGCGCCGCACTGGGCGGCGACGTCATCGCTCCGGGTGCTTTGCGGCTGGGTTTTGCGGTCGTTCTGTCAGCCACCTTGTGGATGTCGGTGGCGGCCTACTGGCTGGAAAACCGCAATTTCTCGCTCGACGGCTTGCGGGTGCTGGTGCTGCCCTGTGCTGCCGTTGCGGTCCTGCTGCCGCTGGTGTTTCCAGGCAGCGTCGTGCCGCTGCTGGGCAAGTCGGCCCTGTTTCCCTGGCATGTGGCCATCGCCACGCTGGCTTACAGCACGCTGACGATTGCTGCCTTCCATGCCGTGCTGATGACATT
>JBPBPY010000171.1:0-5040 GCA_050954505.1 Janthinobacterium lividum | reverse complement strand
GAGGCTGGAAATGCCCAGGTCCGGCAAACCCAGCGAGCCGGCGGCAACGCCCCCACCGGAAAGATAGATGACGCGAAAACCGGCGCGCTTGGCCAGCAAGGCATGATTGGCATTGATGGCGCCGACGACCTGCAACGGTGTCTCCTCGGCCATGGCCTGGCGAAAACGTGCGCCGGCGGAAGTTTTGTTGCTCTGGTTCATGGTGGTCCTTGGTTGGTTCCTGAATGCGCAAGTCCGCCTTGCAGCGCCGAGACAGTGGAAACGCAGCGATTGGCAAACCGTCGATGATGGAAAGCGCTATCCATCCGATGTCACACCGTTGTAGTGCCGTGGTAACGCAAGACTGTGGCGGCCCCAGCGTCAATACGCGCGTCATGGGCAAGTCAATGGGTTGAGCACGAGACTGTTTGCAAACACCGTGCCAACGCCAGTCACTTTCCCAGCCGTCAGCTGGCCAGGCACAGGTGAAAACCGCAAAATCAAGTACTTGGCATTGATTTGCCATCCAGCACTGAGCGCTGCACTCTACAAGGATGGTTCATTTATGTGTTTCAATACGGTTTCATCAAAGTTTCATGTTGCACGAATACTTCCCTGAAAACCAGTTTTGAAACATTGGAGACCAGATGCGCCCGCCGACCATCGATGTAGTGGACAAACCCGTCATCTGGACAGTCTCGATTTCGCGTCTCGCCCAGCTGTTTCGTGACATCACGCTTGACTACGATGCACGCGCGAACATTGAACCGATCCGGCTGGGCTTCGATGAAGCCGTGGCGCATATCCGGGAACGCCTGCAGCTGGAGCGCTGCGATGCCGTCATTGCTGCCGGATCGAATGGCGCCTATCTGAAAACCAGGCTGCCGGTACCGGTCATTTGCGCCAAGGCCAGCGGATTCGATGTCTTGCAGGCACTGGCGCGCGCGCGCGAGATCACGCCACACATCGGCGTCATCACCTACAAGGAGACCCTGCCCGAACTGGCGCAGTTCCAACGCGCCTTCGGTTTGCGTATTGCCCAGCACACCTACACGACCGAGGAAGATGCGCGTGCGCAGATCGTTTCGATGAAGGCGGCCGGCATTGGCGCAGTTGTCGGCGCGGGACTGGTCACCGACCTGGCAGAAGAAGCCGGGCTGGCCGGCGTGTTCGTGTATTCTGCCGCCACCATTCGCCAGGCCTTCGATGACGCCTGCGAGATTGCCCGCTTCACGCGCATGGAATCGTCGCGCGTGCGCCGCAGTGCCGGGCCGGAGCGCCTGCGCACGCGCCATGGCCTGTCCGACCTGCGCGGCAGCTCGCCAGCCATGGCAGCGCTGCGCGAGACCGTGGTGCTGTTCGCACGCTCACCGGCGACGGTATTGATCCAGGGAGAGACAGGCACAGGCAAGGAACTGGTGGCGCAAGCAATTCATGATGAAAACCTGCGTCCGGGCGCTGCTACTGCACCGTTCGTTGCCGTCAATTGCGGCGCCATTGCCGAGTCGCTGCTGGAGTCGGAACTGTTTGGCCATGAAGACGGGGCTTTTACCGGCGCGCGCCGTGGCGGCCATGCCGGTCTGTTCGAGGCGGCCAACCGCGGCACCTTGTTCCTCGACGAAATCGGCGAAATGCCGCTGGCCCTGCAAACCCGGCTGCTGCGCGTGCTGGAGGAACGCGAAGTCATGCGCGTTGGCGGCACCCGCCCGATTGCCGTCGATGTGCGCATCATCTGTGCCACCCATATCGCCTTGCCGGCGCGGGTGCGGGAAGGACGTTTTCGGGCTGACCTGTATTATCGCCTTGCGGTCCTGCGGCTCGATGTGCCGCCGCTGCGCGAGCGCGGCGCCGACCTGCCCGTGCTCATGGAGTGGTGCCTCCAGAATGCACTGGCCGCCCTGGCTGTGCGGCCCCACGCCAACCTGGCCGCCGAGGTGCGCGCCTGCGCGGCCCTGCTGGAACGCCACGACTGGCCCGGCAATGTGCGCGAGCTGCGCAACCTGGCCGAACGCCTGGCCCTCTACCTGGTGGCACAACCGTTGCAGGCGCTGTCGCCGAATTTCATCCTCAAGGTGGCGCCCGAACTTGCCACTGCGCTCGACACTGCAGCGTTGCCGGCGCAGCCAGCCCGCCAGGCCAGCCCGGCCCGGCCATCTGAATCGGCCAGCGACGTGCTGCAGCGGCATGGCGGCGACCGCTCTGCCACTGCCCATGCCCTGGGCATCAGCCGCACGACACTGTGGCGCCGGCTGCGCGATGAAGCGCAGCCCTGTTAGCCCTGCACCGCGGGCCACTGCGCCGAGCGCTCAAGGACGCGCCAGATCGACATCGGTAAGCGTGCCCAGGAACAGTACCAGGTCATCGATTTCATCGGCAGTCAGCGCCGGGGCCATGCCCGGCTGACGGTCATAGGGGCCCTCTGCACTGTTCACGTTGCCTTGCAACGCGGGCGCAAGGTCATTGAATATTTCCGGCAAGCCATCGATGCCGGGCGTGTACCACTCTTGCGGATGGGTGTCGCGCCTGACGTAGAAAGCGACTGCATCGCGCAAAGTGCGCAGGCTGCCGTTATGAAAGAAGACCTTGCGCGTGGCCACATTGCGCAGTGTCGGCACCTTGAATGCGCCACACAGTTCGGTGCGGGCAGTCGCGGCGCTTGCCAGGTCGGTGCGATCCGGGCCGCACAATCCAAGGTCGAAAAACCGGGGATCGACATTTGCGGCGATGGCCGGGTTGCGCGGCAAACCCAGGTTATCGTAGGTGAAATCGGTAAACAGCGGCGCAGCGCCATCGCTGCCGCGCGCGCTCGGATGGCAGGCAGCGCAATTCCCCTTGGCGGCATCATTGAACAGCGCCAGTCCGCGCAGTTCGGCTGTGGACAGACTGGCTTCCCCGGACAGGTAGCGGTCGTAACGCGAGCTGTAGGGATGAAAACTGCGGTCTTCGATCTGGTAGCGCTGCAGGGCATTCAGGACACCCTCGAAGGCCAGGTCGACCTGCTCGAAGATGCCGCTGCCCAGCAGCGATTCGAACTGTTGCGCATAGGGCGCCGCCCGCAGGCGCGCCACCAGGGCCGCCCTGCTTTCATTGGCCATTTCATGCGTCGCCAGGAAGGGCTGCTCGGCTTGGCTGGCCAGGGTGGCCGCGCGGCCATCGCGGTTGAAGCCACCACTGGCCGTGCCTCCCTCATCGATGGAAAAAACCGGTGTCAGGCCGAGGTAGCGCAATGAAGGCACGGCGCGCAATCCCTGCTGTTGCAGGGTACTGCCGCCAAATTGCGCCGCCAAGGCATTCGGCTGGGCAAATGCAAAGGCCGGATCATGGCAGCTCGCGCAAGCCATCTTGCCGGATGCCGACAGGCTGGCGTCAAAGAAAATCTGCCGCCCCAGCAGCGCCATGGCGCCAGGCTCGGCATTTGCAGACGCAGCGGCTGCAGCGCGGTTTCCTGATTCGAGACTGGTTTGACTGCTGTCGGTGCCGCCGCACGCAGCGAGCATATGCGCAAGAAGCATGGCAGCCAGAGAGCTGCCAGCCTGGGTTACACGGCGGGTCACAAGGTAGGTTACACGGTGGCTCACACGGTGGGTGACAAGGTGGATCGCAAGGTGGTTGACGCAGCGGGTCACACGGTTCGGTTTCATTGCTGTTGCCTGTTCTGGAATCGATGGTAATGAGCCGCATCGGCGACAGCGCAGGATACGAGGGTCCGACTGAAATGGATTGCGCGCCGTCAAACCGGCAGCGGCGAATCGCCGTTGTGCCACAGTGTGTTGTGGGCACGCGAAAATTTGTCCGGTGAGCGCACTGGAAGTTTTATTTAAAGCAGCATCAAGTGCCTACCCGGCATTTTGTGCAAATCCGCACTGCTTTGCTGGCCGGCAAACCAGCACGCCATTGATGGCAAATCCCGGCCTGCCGATCAAACCTTGGGGGCAGGATTTCGCCCCAGTTCGATCTGCCGCTCGATCGCATTGACATCCGGATTTTCAAGCTGCCATTGCGCTTTCGAAAATGGTTCGTCAACGTCGGGATGCTTGGCAATCCAGTCCGGGTCACTGTAATCCGCATCGGATTCCGCCGCCGTCGAGTCGGGACTGCTGGTGTCGATGGTGTCTTCGAGGTTTTCGAATTGGAATGGTGCGGAGGCGCGCACCGAATTGGTTACCCCGGTCTCGAGCACCATCATGATGGCGGCCTCGCGCCCGTAATAGTCGAGCTCTTCCAGGCGGTCCAGCGAGGCTTTCAATTGCCCCAGCTTTTCGTCCAAGGTCGCCAGCCGCTGATTCAACTGGTCTTCGGCGGCATCGGCGCGGGCGATTGCATCGGTATCGACATAACTGGCTGACCGGGTGAGCGCACCCGGCTGGCGCAGGCTGGAAATATCCATCTCTGGCTCTCCTTGCTGTTAATGCCGTCTAACAAATTGACGCACATGCAAGTAAGTCACCAATGGACAAGAAAATGTTCCGCTTATTTTTCAGCACTGCAGCGCGCCGTTCGCATCGAGCCTACGCTTCAGGCCTGCGCTTGAGCTTTTCACTGCGCAGGCAATCTGGTGTTTGCGCAGCATGGGCACCTCGGCTGCAAGGCGCGAACAAACAGCCCACGGCGAGGCCAATGGCTGCGCCCTGGCCTCGTTGTGCCAGCCGCATCGAACCATTCCCGGTGGTCGTGGTTTCACATCGCCGGCCTCTACGGCGCAGCGTCCTGAGCCAACAGGTTTTCGCGCTGCACTGTTGCAATTTGGAAAAATGCTTCGACTTCTGCCAGCAGCAACTGTTTGTCGTGCGCAGGTAGAAATGCGGCATTGAAACTGTTGCGTGCCAATTGTTTGGCATGAGCGACCGTCAGCGGCAGGGCCTGGAACGCGGCGCTGAAGTTGGCATTCATATAGCCGCCAAAATAAGCCGGGTCATCGGAATTGATGGTCACGACAATGCCGGCATCGAGCATGGTCAGCAGATTATGTTGCTCCATGCGGTCGAACACCCGCAGCTTGATGTTCGATAGCGGGCAAACCGTCAACGCCACCTGCTCCCGCACCAGCCGTGCCGTCAGTGC
>JBPBPY010000510.1:0-5062 GCA_050954505.1 Janthinobacterium lividum | reverse complement strand
TTGAGCAAGGAAGTCTGGCTAAATCCGGAGCGGAAACTGCCAGAAGAATTACGAAAAGCAGCATGACTTGACGCGACATCTTTGTTGACAACTACCGACTACACTGATGATTTTTTTGGCTTTGCATGCGACCTGCCTTCGTGGTGTCATGTAAGAATTGGGATCAATACCTGAATTCTCTATGGAAGGAGTATCGGTCAGCTAAGTTGTTGAAATATTTCGACCAAGCTGTGATAGCTACCTTTGCCATTCCATCTGCCGCAACCACCTGCCTCAACTGATGAAGTTTCATAGCAATGCCGTCAAAGCAGAGCCTGCTTATAGCGATTATTGTTGGGGTCATTCAGCGTTCTCTTGTAGAAAGCCGACAAAATGGAAGAAAGAGCGACGTATAAAGAAATCCGTTCTTGGCTATCCGACTCCTGCTTTGAATATTGCAGAGGGAAATTATTGAGTCATCAAAGTTGGGCAACTTGCGAAAGCGAACAGGCTTTCGCTTACGACGAGCTTTCCACTATATTCAGTAGCACGATAGAAAACCTCATGCTGGAAGTAACCGCATTAATTCTTAACAGTGGACGATTGACTCAGTCCGATAATTATCATAGAGGGAAAATTGATGCGTTGCTGGACGGGAAAAATCTGAATGATTTACTTGCCAATATGCCTCCCGAAGAAAGTGAGGAATTTTTAAACGATATGAAAATTCTAAATTTGATTCATTAACAATGCATTCACGTTCATAAATTAGTAACGATTAAGCGTACCTATGGCGAGCGCCATTCACGGCGATCGCTCTGTGACTTGGCAAAGAAATGAACCTTTCCTGGACGATCAACATTAGTTTTCCAAGCTTTGGCGGCCATACCCATTACCCGACTTGGTCATTGGTGGAAGAAAAGATTAAAACTGTTTTGCTCACTCAAGGCACTGTGGATTTGGAAACAGAAGTGGGTGAAAGCAAATATCGTCGTCAGCTACAGGTACAAGCGGATAACGGTAACTTTTTACTCATGCTTGGCGTAGAAACCGAGAATGACTGGGTAGTTCGAACTTACGACCATCCGGAGGTCGGCTTGTCCGAGGAAACGATCGATATTCTCGGGGACGTTTGGCTGCGGAGAAAAATTTGCTTGGATAAAGAAGTCGTCACAAACATCTTCAAAGAATTTTTTACTACCGGTGACGTATCGGAAAAATATTTGAATTGATTCCAGCAATGGGACGCAGTAATTGCTTTTCAAGCGTCATCTACCATTTTTGATTAAAAGTGGATGCAAGTAATACCATGAAAAAAACCAACCTATCATGGGGCGTCAGTATTACCTTTCCAGGATACGGCGGAAATGTTGATAAGCCAGATTGGTCATTGGTTCAAGATAAGTTGCGAACTGTCGTTTCACGCAAAGGAACGGTAACACTGGATACTTTGAACGAAAACAGAAATCGCTCTCTGCAAGTCCGTGCATGTAGTGGAAAATATCTCGTTACGTTGGGAGTTGAAACGGAAGAGGACTGGGTTGTTCGTGGCTATGTCAATCCAGAAAATCCGCTGGGAAATGAAATGGTGGATGTTTCAGGTGATTACTGGGTTTCACGGTCAATATGCATGGACAAGGGATTAGTGAAGCGGATATTTCAAGACTTTTTCACTACCGACGATGTTTCAAAAAGATATTCAAGTTGAGCAGCGTACTGTGTGGATTGATCAAAACGTTACGCGGTAGATTTTAGTCTCGAACTGATCTTGCCCCGGTATGACCGGACACAGCCTATTCGCTAATTTGCGCCAATTTCCTGAGCCTGGCGCATTCGCTCAGTCCTGAACATTCTTGGTGATTTGTATTTCAACGCTGAATGCGGATGGACTTCATTGAAATGTTTAAAAGCGTCTGGCAACTGGGACAGTACGGCTCTGGCACTGCTGCGGTCCATCTGACTGACGTAGTCCCTTTTAAACGAATTCACAAAGCTCTCTGCCATTCCGTTTGACTGCGGGCTGCAAACCGGCGTATGGATCGCTTTGATGCCCAACTGCTTTGCAACGGCATGCGTTTCACGCGATCGGTAGGCACCGCCGTTGTCACTCAAGAATTCGAGTGATGCAGGCTGTGCATCCACGCTGCCGAAACGTAGTTCGAACGCTTCGATCAACATTTCCCGTACCGGTTCACCTGGTAACCCACGGTCAGGCCAAGCCCGCCAGGAGATGATCTCACGGTCGCAGCAATCTTTGGTAAATGTTCCCGTCACCACTTCGCCATTCTCGCAAGCAATCTCGAATCCGTCCGAACACCAGCGTAAATCCGACTTCATCACCGCAACCTTTCCTTCATGCGGCCGGCTGCTCTGGCGTCGCTTAGGGGCCTTAGGTAGTAACAAAGCATTGGCTCGCATGACACGGTAAAACCGCTTGTGATTCACAGGTTTCAGACCGATCATCGCACGCGTACGATTGACCAATGCGCCAGCCCGCCGGTAACCGTACGTTGGCAATTCCGTGATCTCTGCCTTGATTGAATCCACCAGTATTGCATCTGACATTGGATCTACAATGTCGGCAGTACGGCGGTCAACCCAGTCATCGTCGCGATGCCGCCGCAAGTGGACATTCGAGCGCGCTACACCCAGCACTTGGCAAACCAGCTTTACTGGTCGTCCTTGTTTAATAATGGTGAGCGCGCAATCCACTTTTTTTCCCGGGCGATCTCCGCAGCTTCTTTGAGAATCTCGACTTCCATCGTTTTTTTGCCCAACATGCGCTGCAATTGGGCGATTTGGGCGCGGGCACTGGCAAGCTCACTGGCGGGAACGACCGACTCACCTGCACTGACCGCCGTCAAAGCGCCTTCGCGCTCGAGCTTGCGCCAGTTAAATAACAGGCTCGCTGCCACGCCGCTCTGACGGGCCACCAGCGACACACTCATGCCAGGTTCGTAGGTTTGTCGTACCAAAGCCGCTTTCTCTTCAGCTGACCAGCGCCGGCGGCGCTCCTCAGAAACCGAAATTACTTCGATCGTTTGCTTGTTCATCCTAGTCGTACTCATAGTCGTATTCCTATCCGTGAGGATAGCGTATCAACTGTGTCCGGTCATCTAGGGGGCTATCTCAGAACCTAGCCGCTCGCTCACAAAATGGCAAAAGCGATTCTGAAAAACATCTGGGTGGACAGTGCGACGATCAATCTTGACACCTACCTACCCGATGATATTGAGTGTTTCGAACTATGGGTGAATCTTCGAGTGGGAGTTGACTCCGCCGAAGGCGCAGATGATTACCAGCTATTGATTTGTACTCCCCAATGGCTGCAGAAAAACTATGCCTGGAAGAAGGCTCTGTGGGGCAGAAATATGCTGATCGTTTTTGAATACGATCTTGAAATGATCAAATCTAAAATTGATCGCTGTCTGGCGAGCTTCGGCGATGAGAGTGTTGAAACTCTCTCCCGAGAGTTCGCTAAATTTGCAAGCTGGGAATTTGAAAATTACCAGCACCATCCGGAAACAAAGGCGGTGTACTCTGACGACTGATGGACTATTGCCAAGTGCTAAAAGCTGTCAGAGCGAATCGCCAAGATTTCACCCACGCAGGCCAACGCCGCTTTGCATTGGCTCCTTACAACTGCTGCTACCCGCTCCACCATCGCCAATGATCCACCTTGAATCAGCGCCTCGGCTTTGATATCCGGTAACACATTCATTGCCTGCGTTGCTAATGTTTTCACTGCATTGACCAGCAATCTGGGAGCGATGGCACACTCATGCGCCATCAACGCCCAATCGTACGCCCGAATGGTGCGCGGATCAAAATTATCACCGACTGCCATTGCCAAATTGTCGGCGATATTTGCATCCCTCATGGCCAGGCCGCAGACCAGGTCATAGGCCGGTGCCAAGGCCAGCCGTTGTGAATCACTGAAAAAGCTTAAATTTTTAGCATGGGCGTCAGTGTTGCCGATCAAAACCTGGAAAATGACCCAGCGTAGAAATTCCAGCCGCGCAGTTGCTGTAGCCCGGACCTGTTGTTTGTCATCGAGCAGCTTGAAGAACTGCGGCAACGAGGCGCCTTCCCGTATATCTTTCACATCGGGGCCGTCGCCATACAGCCGCTCATATTTGTACTCCACAGGCAGTCCCAATGCCTGGCAGCCATCGATGCAGGGCAGCCGCTGAACTACCATGTCACCTGCATCAGCATCATTGCCCTCATGAGTGACAAGGCGGTCGAATCGTTCGATTACAAGCACAGGTTCGGGAACATGGTCGAGTCGAACGTGTGCGACAGGAATTCGAACCGCCTTCGCCAGCAGCATGCACATCAATTCATTGGTCGTCATTCCCGTCAAATTGGGATTCACTGGCTCTGGCTTGATGATGTGTGTCGATGACTGCTGAGCCGTTTCAGGTAAAAACCATTGCCCATGACTTTGCAAGACAGCCAGTTTGTCCTGGTATCCGGCGATCGACAAGCGAAGGCGCCCGTCCCACAAGGTAAACGGATGCGCTGGCCGATTGCGAATGCGCTGGGAAAGTTCGGCTGGTGGCAATGATCGAGGAAGCCTGAAGTGCGCGCTTCCCTGAGGGGCCGTCGCCCCTGAAGTAAACATCAATGCGCCGGCCGATTCCCGGCCCAAGGCGTGCAAGAGGCCGGCCAGGTTCCCTTTGGAGATACTGTAGGTGGCTGCAGCATCGTCCAGCGCTCTTCCCTCCGGCAACAGATTTTGAAAAAAATTGCGCGCATCCGCGCTGTGGCGCTCGGGGCTAAGGCCTGCATTGTCCAGCGGCAGTCTTGGACAGAGTGAATACGAATTGTCTGCGGTGATCCACGAATTTGCATAGATGAATGTATAGCGGTTGAACTGCGCGTCATGCGTCAGTTCACCGATCAGGCGCTCGGCGTCCCATACCTTGAGTGCCAAACTCATTGCTTATCCCCTGCAATCAATCCCGGCAACCCGCGTTCGACCAAATGGCGCGTTTCTGCCGAGACCGAGAAAAACGAAATACCCAGGGTATCTGCGACCGCCATCAATTTGCCAATGCTTACTCCTGGCTTGCCAGCT
>JBPBPY010000054.1:0-5077 GCA_050954505.1 Janthinobacterium lividum | reverse complement strand
TGGAGGCAGCCACCCCACTGGTGGAGGTCTCAATGACGGGCGTTTCTGAGTCGCGCGTTATCGCCCGGCAGATCCAGGCAACCATCGATGCCTTAGACGGGTTCAAAAACCAATTGGCTCTGTGGAACTTGGAATTGCCGGTGCCGGCTGGAACGATGCGGGGCGCCATGGCGCTACAGGCAAACTCGCTCCAGGGTGCAACGTCGATAACGATCGCAGCGGGTGCGGGGCAGGCCGGGAAAACCTTGCTGGCGGGCGACCTGCTGGGTTTCGGTGGCGGCATCAATCAGCAAGTGGTGCGTGTCGCAGCAAATGCAAACGCCGATGCGTCAGGCAACATCATTGTGCGTTTAAGCACGCCATTGCGCTACCAGTTCGCCGCGGGCGACGCCATTGCCTGGGATCATCCGAAAGCGCTGTTTCGCTTGGCATCAGCTGCGCCGGCCGTCAATTTTGGCGCGGAAGGGGCCGAGGCCTGGGCACTTGATTTGATTGAAGACTGGCGGCCATGACGATATCTGCTGATCAGCAGGCAGCACTGGAGAAAGCCGTCGTCAAGACGGTTTTTTTCTTGGAGCTTGCGTTCCAAGGCGGCACGCAGTACATGTGCAGCTCGAACGTTTCCATTGTCTGGAACGGACATACCTGGCTTGGCCTCGGCATTCTCGGCTCGATCAGTTCTATCGTTGAATCCGATGATTTGGCATCGAAGTCAGTGACATTCACACTCAGTGCAGCGGAGCCATCGTGGCTGGCCCTGGCCGCCGGCCCTGTCGAAAGTTATGCCGGACGCAAGGCCAAGCTCTACCGCTGCCCGCTCGACGACAGCTTCGCGTTGATCGGCACGCCGGAGCGATGCTGGCAGGGCGTGATGGACATGGTGACAATGGGCATTGAGGACGATGGCAGTTCAGCAATCAGCCTAAAGTGCGAAACGGGCGCATTTAGCCTAAAGCGCGGCTCGACATTGCGTATGAATGCGGCGCAGCAAAAGCAACGCCACCCGGCTGACACGGGGTTCGACCACCTGGCCGGCTTGCTGGCTAATCCTGTGCTTTGGGTTTCGAAAAAGTTTCAGGCGCAATAGATGACGCTTCCTGAATATATTGCCGCAAATCTTGAGAGACCATTTGCCTGGCGCAGCCATGACTGCGTGACGTTTGCCTCGGGCTGGGTACAGGCGGCCACCGGTATGAATCCGATTGCCAGCCTGCCGGCCTGGAAAGACGAACGCCAGGCCCTGCGGGTCATCAGGGCGGTGGGAGGCATAGAAGCGGCCATCGGAACCCGGTTCAAATCGATTCATCCGAATGCTGCGCGCGACGGCGACATTGGCATCTACGAACGATCTGTTTGCATTTTTAGCGGTGCGCATGTGGTGGCGCCCGGTATAGACGGCCTCCAATTTATTGACAGAACAAGGGCAAAATGCGCCTGGTCTATTTTTTCCTAATCGCTCTGCTGCCGCTCACGGCGCATGCGGATCCAGTATTTACCCCAATCGCTCTCTACCTTGGCGTTTCCGTTACTACCGTGTCGATTGCCGCTCAAATTGCTTTTGCAGTGGGAACCCGGCTTTATGGCGCCGCGCAGCAGCGTCGCGCAGCCCAAAAAGCGAAGGACGATTACAACGCTTCTCTGTCTGACCGCACCGTGACTGCAGTGACGGCTGACTCGCCATTTCGCACCGTCTACGGTACCGCCCGGGTCGGCTCCGCCATTGTGGCAATCTTCACCAGCGGGGACAAAGACCAGTTCAAGCACCTGGTGTGCATCCACGCAGCACACGAGTGCAACGCAATTCTTGATGTGTATGTGGCAAGCAAGGCGCTCGGGCCGCTGGATGGTAATGGATGGGTAACCAGCGGGGATTACTTCGCATCCCGGACCGAGCAGCACAGCCAGGTCTCTTTTGGCAGTTCGCTCGTGTTGGATTATGAGCCTTCGGGCCAGATCACTCTGGTGCTCAAGGGGGATTACGTCGGCGCAGGCGAAAGCGGCACCGACACGCAGATTGATTTCATTCGGTCCGGAAGCACGATCTCGTTTGCAAATACGGCCGGCGGCCAGGTCATCGCCTCCTACACCTACACCACCGGCACGCCCCGCGTTCGGGTGCGCAAGCATTTGGGCGGCGCCGCGGACCCCGTCGACGCGCAGCTGGTGGCAGACTCGGGCGGCGCCTGGGATTCAAACGCGGTTTTGCGTGGTTTCTGCTACACCGTCATCACGCTGGATATCAACCAGGCCGAATTCGCCGGCGGCGTGCCGGCAATTGAAGTCTTGGTACAGGGCAAAAAACTGTACGACTTCCGCACCGGAGCGACCGCGTTTTCTGACAACAATGCCCTGGTGATTTACGACTACCTGGTGGGCGAGATCTGCAATATCGATGTGGACGATCTGCCGCTGGCTGACTTCATTGCCGCGGCCAACGTATGCAGCCAAGACCGGGGCGATGGACAGCCGCTCTATACCTTCGACGGCACCGTGACAGCGGATGAATCCCCGGCGTCGGTGCTTGAAAAAATGGCGCAGTCGATGGCCGGCGGCATTGTGTCGACCACATGGGGAATCTGGGCGGGCGCATACACCGGTCCTGTCATGGCCTTGAACCAGGCTGATATCGTCGGCAGTTTCTCGCTGACGCCGGGCGCCTCGGATTCAGACAAGTTCAACGGCATCAAGGGACAGTTCATTTCTGCCGAGAATGCGTATGTGGCCACAGACTTCCTGCCATATCAAAATGCCGCTTACCTGGCAGCCGACGGCGAGGAGCGGTGGAACAGCATCGATTTCCCCTACTCGGACGGATACTGGCGTGTTTTCCACATCGCACAAATTTTCACCGAGGATGCACGCAATGGCTACACCATCAAGGCGACATTCTCGCTGAAGACCTGGGCGCTGAAGGTCGGCCAGCGGGTGACGATGACCAGCCCGCTGTTCGGTTGGCAGGCAAAGATTTTCCGGGTCACCGACAAGAGTTACAGCCCGACTTCCATGGTCGAGCTCACGCTGAAGGAAGATGCCGCTTCAATCTGGGACCAGGCCGATGAGCCGCAAGTCGATGCCACCATCAACACGACGCTTCCAAATCCATTCTACGTCGCGCCGCTGGCATACCTCAACGCGCCGTTGTCCGGGACCAATGTCTTGCTGATGCAGTCCGATGGCTCGATCGTGTCGCGCATCTTGGTTTCATGGGCAGCTTCGAATCAGGCCAACACGGAAATTGTGGTGGAGTGGACGTTACTTGGCCAGGACAACTGGCAGCGATTGTCTGTGGCCGGCGATGAAACGCAGGCTTATATCTCGCCCGTCTCCGACGGATCGTTCTACAACATCCGGGCAAAAGTTACCCGGCCATCCCTGTCGACTGAATCCGACTGGGTCTATGCCGTGCACCAAGTTGTTGGCAAAACCGAATTGCCACCGAACGTGCAATCACCCGTATTTGTGGATCCTGTTGTCAGCTGGGATAGCGTCAGCGCGCCTGACTTGGCCGGCTATGTGTTGCGCTACAACTTGCTGCAGAGTTTGGATTGGGATCATTCGACTGCGCTGCATGACGGCATCGTCACATCGACCAGCTTCAATCTGCCGCCAATATTTGGCGGAGACATTACGGTGCTGATCCGGGCAATCGATACCACCGGCAACGTGTCGGCAATGCCAGCGGTGGTGTACGGTTCATTGATTCCGCCGAGTGTCGAAACGTTCTCCATCACCAACGGCGTGCTGTCGTGGCCGCCTGTCGTGGCGGCGGACCTGCGTGGCTACGTCCTGCGGTTTCAGTACGGTGAAAACCGGGTGTGGAGCAACGCATCCAATCTGCATGACGGCGTGGTGACGCAATCACCGTTCAAGCCCGAATTGATCCCGCCCGGCGTCTGCACGTTGATGATCAAGGCGGTGGACATGAGCGGTAATGAATCGCTCAATGCGGCGGTCATTGTGGCCAATCTCGGTGATGTCATCGTCGAAAATTTGATCTTGACTTACGACGACCAGGCGGCCGGCTTCCCCGGCACCAAGACCAACGGGACGGTATCCAATGGCACGCTGGTCGCCAACGATACCGGCGGAAAATACTGGCTGGATAACGATGCGCCGCACTTTGGTCGGGTTGCAGAAAACTATTGGGCGCTGGTCAGTTACGGCGCCATGGAATATGTCACCCAATACGTCACGCATGCGGAACAGGCTGGCTCGCGCCTAACCTTGTCGGCCATCGTCGGCACCGACGGTTCGACGTTCTGGGCTGCCGATGCCGCCACGTTCTATGGCAGCGACACGCTGGGGTTTTGGGTGGCGCCCATCTCCTACAGCATCGAGTTCCGTTATGGCACCCAGGGCGTGTTCTGGGGCGCCGATACGGCCAAGTTCTGGCTGAATGAGGATGGCGACTTGGTGTGGCAGACGCCGACAGCATGGCAGGTCTGGCCGGGCGCGATCGAAAACATCGGCGAAGCGGCCATCGACTTCCGCATTACCACCCAAGCCGGCATCCGCCCAGGAATCATTTATGACCTGGTGCTGAACTTCGACGTGCCAGACCAGAACGAAGACATCAACGATATTTTCGTGCCGGCCTCCGGCCTCCGGCTGCCGACAAAGCTCGCCTGGCGCGCGATCAACAACGTACAGCTGCAGCTGCAGGAGAGCGGCGGCACAGCGCTGAGCGCTCGCACATTCGACAAAGCCATCACCGGGCCGCTCATCTACTGCTATGACGCGGCCAATCAGAAAACAGCAGGATTCATCGACGCACACATTCAGGGGGTACCAGCGTAATGGCATCGACACTACCGACAGAAGCATCGCTCACGGGCGCTTCAACGACCAACGCGCAGCAGAAAACCAATTTTGCTTCGCTTCGAAATTTCCTCGCCGACCTGCTGGGCACAGACAGCGGCAACAAGAGCGCCGCACGCGTGGCCTTGGGCGCTTCGGCACCCGGTGCCATGAACCGGATGATTGCCAGCGGAACCTTTGTGGTTCCTGACGGAATCACTACCTTGTTCGTCTCGGGGGCGGCTGGTGGCGCGGGCGGCGGTGGCGGCGGAGGCAGTAA
>JBPBPY010000466.1:0-5084 GCA_050954505.1 Janthinobacterium lividum | reverse complement strand
CGTAAAGGTGAGCGGTATTGGCATTCTGGTCATTATATCGATCAGATGCCCCTTCAACAAATGAGAAGTTATCGCATCACGGAGCGAGTGTTTCAGACTGACAAAAAAGAGACACTGTCTTGATCGACAAGCAAATCTGTGCTGCCTTCATGCCGACAAGCCAAGGATACCGATGTATGGCGCGCAGGCCGCTGCCGGTCTGCGCGCTGGATTGAATGACGGCCGGCAGATCGGCTGCCAGTGCAGGATTCAATAACCGAAGTGCGCTGCCACCGTCCTATGCAGCCTTGTAGAAGATATAGTCGGCGGTGTAAGGCACCATCTGCTTTTCCCCGACTTTGCCAGCAACGCATGGGGTTGCCGGTGCAATGCCACCCTTGGTGTTGACTCGCTGGATATAGGTCACACCCTGCATGCCACCAGCGCCAACAGCTGGGTTACCTTTGACCAATTGGAGTGGAATTGCACCAGGCGTGCCCGGCGCGACCGCGACCTGCACTGCCGTCACTTTCGAACCGTCGTTGCTTTCCCAAGTGGCTGGCGGCCCGTAGTATTTGCCGGCCGACATGCCGTTGCGGCTCATCAGCCGGGCATCGGGGCCGACGAATGCCCACTCGAATTGCCCTGCCGCCGTCGCCTTGGCGCGGCATTCATAGAGGATCTTGCCTTCTGCCTGGGTTTCCATTGCCACCTTGTTGCCACTCGGGACCTGGACCGTGGCTGGCAGACTGGCTTGCGAAAAAGTCGGCGCCATCGGTGCCATCGAGCCACACGCTGCCAGCAATCCTGCAGTGCTGACGGTTAGAACGATGCTTGTCAGTTTGAATGGCGTCATATTGATTCTCCTTGTGTGATGGTGGGATCGGCCACATGCATGGCACGACATTGGCAAGACTCGCGGCCTTGATTCCTGAAATCGGCAACACCGCAAGCAAGTCCTGCATCTTTATACTTGGCAAAATATTACCCAGATTCAAAACCGACAATACTTTTGTGCAACCTCAAAACGGCTTTGGAATAGGGAATTGCTACTTCGTAAAAACAGAAGTTCGCCAGCGATGCGTGGCTTGGGTGGTCAATTCCAGATTGAATGTGAATTGGCTGAAGTGGCTCTGGTGATACCAGATCGGGATATGGCAGACCGGGCCTGGCCGGCGCTGCGCCATCCAGGGCAATCGGCGGCCAGCTGCACGCGGAACGCAGGCAGCGTTTTGAATCAGGAAAGACAGCTCGAACGACTGTCAAGCGGAAGTCAAACGGGAGTCAAACGGGAGTCATCCGAAGTGACACAGACTGCCGGATATGAAATCAATCCGACATCAAGCGATGCGCCATTGCAGCGGCAATTTGATATTTGGTGCTGGTATATTTCCCGACCGCCAGCCCCGGTAGTAGCACTTTCACAAGTACTAAAGGCTACTTCAACCTGTCATAGATTAATGCAGCAGCGATAGTCTAACGGCAAGCGGTACACACTACTTGAGACATCTCAAAAAAAATGTTTTGGCGTCCAGAACAGGTCGCACATTAATCTTTTTGACAACACAATGGTTTGAAAATTTCATAGTTGCTAGGCAACTTAAAAACGTGTCTAATCATGTGACTATTACTTATAAAATTTTTGCTGCAAATGTGATATTGCATATTATTTTAATAAATAATCAAAGCACAATCATTCACACATTCAAGGAAGGCAAGCAGTGGGTACTCCAACAAATCGGCCGCGTCATGCTGTCGCACTCACGCCGCCTCAAACATGGAACTGAACAATCATCCAGCTTGTCGCCTGTTTACCGAAGCCGGTACCCTTTCACAAATCACGCCGTATTATGAAGAGGGCCGCAACATCCTCTGGATGATGCTGCATGCTTACCCACGTCCTTGTTTCAATGCCTCGCTGTTGCAGGACATTGCCATCCTCGGTCGCGCAGCGCGGCAGTCCGGCCTGCCGATCGATTTCTGGGTCACTGGTTCGACAGTGCCGCAAATCTACAACGTTGGCGGCGACCTTGAACTGTTTGCCGCCCATATCCGCTCGGGCAAGCGCGAACCGCTGCTGGCTTATGCACGGGCCTGCATCGATGCCGTGTATGAAGCCGTTACCGGTTTCGGCACCGGAGCGATTTCCATTGCCATGGTCGAAGGCACTGCCCTGGGTGGCGGTTTTGAAGCTGCGCTGGCCCATCAGTATGTGCTGGCGCAGAAAGATGCCAAAATGGGTTTCCCGGAGATTGCCTTCAACCTGTTTCCGGGCATGGGCGCCTACTCCCTTGTTGCACGCAAGGCCAACAGCCGCCTGGCAGAACAATTGATCAGTACCGGCGAATCGCACAATGCCGAATGGTACGCCGAGCATGGCCTGGTCGACCAGGTCTTCGAACCGGGTGACGCCTATCTGGCCACCCGCACATTCATCGATGTGATACGCCCCAAGCTCAATGGCATCCGTGCCATGCTGCGCACGCGCCGGCGCGTCCAGCCAACGCCACGCGCCGAACTCATGGAAATTACCGAAGACTGGGCCAATGCCGCCTTCTCGCTGGAAGAAAAGGACATTGCCTACATGGAGCGCCTGGTCATGCTGCAAAACAAACGCACCAGGAAACCGCGCGCCGAGCTCTGACGCCGTTCAGCGCAATTCAATGATCGCTGCGCTCATGCGCGGCAACCAGGCGCGCAGGATCTTGTAGACGTCACGGTCAAAGCGTCCACGCCCCTTCTGCAACAGCAAGCGGGCTTGATCTTCCGAGTCGGCCTGGCCGACGAAAGTCCAGCCGTCGAGCACATGCAGCGATTCATTTTCACGGATGGCGATTGCGCCTTGGTAGGGCCATGCCTGCAGGCGCAAGCCCGCCAGCGCAACTTCCATCCGGGCGTTGTGCTCGTCGACTGACTCGCGCTCGGCACACACGCCCAGGCACTTGCCAACCTGGCTAGCAAAACATGGCTTGGGTGTTTTCTGCTTTTCCAACCCCAGCATGACCCAGCACAGCGCATGGGCGTCGGCAATCGAGCGGATCGCCTGCCTGGCCTTCCGTACGCTGCTGAACAAACCAATGAGCTGTTCATCATAGCCAAAGAACAGGTCGTCGAGATCGGTCAGCATGACTTGCAGGCGGCCCCGGCGCTTGACCAGACGCCAGGCGCAGATGGTGTCGTTTTCACGCAGCTGGCGATTGAATGCCGGTGCCAGCTGTTTCACCAGTCTTGCTTCAAGCAGCAAAGCGCCCAGCTCGCCACTGGTTTCGCGCCATTCGATGCGTTCGATCTGCTGGCTCAATTCCAGTTCACGATCGGACGCGTGGTCGCCACTGAAATGCGACAGCACCCGGCGGCGCAGGTTGACGGCCTTGCCGACATACAGCGGCGCGTCGGCCGCACCATAGAACAGATAGACCCCCGCGCTGGTGGGCAGGGTCTCGATCTGGAACCCTTCCAGGCGCGATGGCAAGCTGGGGCGGCTCAACAGACGGTTGACGGTTTCCATCAACAGCTCAGGTTGATGGCTCTCCAGCAGCTTGTTCCAGAACTGCCAGATCAGGCGCGCGTCGCCCAGCGCACGATGGCGCTCGGTGACTTCAAGCTTGTGCCGCTCGCTGATGGCATCGAGGTTATGGCGCCCGAAGCCGGGAAACAGCTTGCGTGACAGCCGCACTGTGCAGAGCACCGATGGGCGAAACTCATGGCCGGTGCGCTTGAATTCGTTTTTCAGGAAGCCATGATCGAAGCGGGCATTGTGGGCAATGAAAATGCAACCGTCCAGCCGCCTCTGCACTTCGTCGGCCAATTCGGAAAACAGCGGCGCGCCGGCCACCATGTCGTTGGTAATGCCGGTCAAGCCCTGGATGAAATCAGGAATCGGGGCTTGCGGATTGACCAGGCTGCTCCACTCGTGGCAGTTGCCTTGTTCATCGACTTCAATGATGCCGACCTCGGTAATGCGATCGACCGTGGCATTGCCGCCGGTGGTTTCAAGATCGACGAATGCCAGGCGCGGCATGCTGCGGGGCGGGGACTTCAGAGCGGGCATGGCAACGGCGAATGACTGTACATAAGAACAGTATGAAGTGCAGTGCGATCGAATGCAATCGGCGTTACAAATTCATGCCGCAGGAAGAGCCCCTGTTTGCGCCAGCGTCATCTGCTTGATGCATTCAAACCGCTTTTGCCAGTCGCACCAAGGCCACACTCCTTCAGGAAGCGATTCCCTTTTCCTGCATGGGATGGCATGCTCGGCGTCTGCTCAGCCACAAGCACACGACCTACCCATGAATGCGATTTCCGCCCTCCCCCGCCAGGATGCGCAGCAACGTGCCGACGCCATTCGCATCTTTCGGCAAGAGCTGCAGCGGCTGCAGCAGGAAAATGTGTTGGCTGGCGAACTTGCCTTGAGTGCAGCGCAGCAGCAAGCCATCACGCAGCATCAACAGCAATTGCTTGATCGCCTGGCGCAGCAGTTCGACATCGATCGCAATGAACATTCCAGCCAGCTGTCGCTGCCAATGCGCGCCATTTCCTTTCTCGGCGCCCTGGCATTGGCGGCCAGCGTGTTTTACCTGTTCCTGCAGTTCTGGGGCTTGCTTGAAACGCCAGTGCAGGTCCTGGTGTTGATGGGCGCCTCGCTATGCAGCTTCAGTCTGACCATCTGGCTCGGTTCACGCGCCGGCATGGCCTATTTTACCAAGCTGGCAGCACTGGTTGCCTTTGCCTGCTTCGCCTTGAACCTCACCATGCTGGGGACGATCTTCAACCTCGGCGCCTCGCCGCACGTTCTGCTGCCGCTGGCTGCCATGGCTTTTTTTCTGGCATATGACAACAAACTCAAACTGCTGCTGGCAGCAGGCATCCTGTCTTCGGCTGCCTACATCGGTGCCTGCACCGGTTCCTGGGGCGGCATGGTCTGGCTGTCCTTTGGCGAATATCCGGAAAACTTCCTGCTGCCTGGACTGCTGGCATTTTTCCTGCCGCAGCGGCTCAGCCAGCAGCGCTACGCCGGCTTTGCCTCGGTGTATCGCGTTTTCGGTTTGCTGATGGTTTTGCTGCCAATCATGGTCTTGTCCCATCATGGCTCTGCAAGCTACCTG
>JBPBPY010000436.1:0-5096 GCA_050954505.1 Janthinobacterium lividum | reverse complement strand
AATCCCTGTAGCGTTCCTTGACGACGATTTCCTTGTCGCTCTCGATCAATCTGGTCAACTTGCCGCGCTCTCGGGCGGCCTTGACGACATCGATTGCACGTTCGCGCATGGTGTCTTGATCGGACCTTGCAGGTGGTGTCGTATGGCTGCGCTGCAAGGCGGGCCTTGAAGATCTGCCCTGCGCGGCGTAGGGCGTTGACGACGGCCGGTGAGGACGCGCAAGTGATGAGGAGGGATGAGGCATGCTTCTTTCTTCGTGAATGACTTGATTGAAAGAACCCGATCTGTCCCTGTCTTTGGCACCGATGGGGATTCGGCATCAGAGACCAAGCGTCATCGTCCGGCGCGGCCATCATGGGTTCGGCGGGGAGGTAATTGCCCAAAAGGCAACCATACGGCCGAGCATGCCAGAAAAATGCCGCTGCCTGATCAAAGATTCAGGAAAATTGATCTTTCCTTACCAATAATGAAATAAGGAAATTTTGCCATCGACGCTGGCCGGTACGCAGAAGCAGCGCCGATCAGGCCGGCTCCGCATGCTCCACCATCAACTGTACCTTCGTCACGCCATTGTATTCATTGGCGTCGAGTCGATATGCCAGGCGTACCAGCGCCGGCAGTGCCTCTGCATGGCCGAACCAGATCGCATCGTACTGCTTGCCATCCTTGCCCAGCGTGAGCTTCAAATGCTTTTCCTTGAGCACACGCTGGTTGATGACCTTGAACTCATCGCAGAACACCGGCGCCATGAAGCCCTGGCCCCAGACATGCGCATCGATCAATTCAATGAATTGCGTGGAAAAATAATCATCGCCGAGCGGCCCATCGGTTTCCAGGACCCGCTCGAGCTGACCTTGCGTCAGCCAGTCGCGACCTACGGCTTCGAAGGCGGCCGTGAAGGCAGGCAGCGATTCCTCTCGAATCGTCAAACCAGCTGCCATGGCGTGACCTCCGAACTTGTCGATCAGCGTGGGCGCGTGTTTCGACACCAGGTAGAGGGCATCACGCAGATGAAAGCCGGGTATCGAGCGGCCGGAGCCCTTGATCAAGCCATTCCCGGCAGGCGCAAAGGTAATGGTGGGCCGGTAGAACTTGTCCTTCAGGCGTGACGCGACAATGCCGATCACCCCCTGGTGCCAGGCCGGATCATAGATGCTGATGGTGCTGTTGTCGCGCGGGTCGATGTGTTCCAGCAGCGCCAGGCTGGCTTCCTGCATTTCCGCTTCGATCACCCGGCGCTCGCGGTTGATGGCGTCGAGCTGCTGGGCAATGGCCCAGGCGCGGCCCTCGTCATCGGTGGTCAGGCATTCGATACCCAGCGACATGTCGGCGAGCCTGCCTGCCGCATTCAGGCGCGGACCGACGGCAAAGCCCAGATCGAATGGCGTGGCGCGCCGCGCTTCGCGTTGGGCGACACGAAACAGCGCTGCCACGCCGGCATGCATGCGGCCGGCGCGAATGCGCTTGAGACCTTGCGCCACCAGCACGCGGTTGTTGGCATCGAGCTTGACCACGTCAGCCACCGTTCCCAATGCCACCAGATCGAGCAAGGCATCGAGGCGCGGCTGGCTGGCTGCATCGAAAACGCCGCGCCGGCGCATTTCGGCGCGCAGGGCCAGCAGGACATAGAACATCACGCCCACACCAGCCAGGTTCTTGCTTGGAAAGCCGCAGTTGGGCTGGTTAGGGTTGACGATCACGCGTGCCGCCGGCAGGGTCTCGGCCGGCAGGTGATGGTCGGTGATCACCACATCGATGCCACGCCGGTTTGCCTCGGCTACACCGTCGATGCTGGCAATGCCGTTGTCGACCGTGACAATCACGTCCGGCGATTTTTCGGCAGCAGTCAGTGCCACGATCTCCGGTGTGAGGCCATAGCCGTATTCAAACCGGTTCGGCACGATGTAATCCACCGTGGCGCCAAGTTGCCGCAAGCCGCGCAGTGCCACGGCGCAGGCGGTGGCGCCGTCACAATCGTAGTCGGCGACGATGACGAGCTTCTTGCCGGCGGCAATCGCGTCGGCCAGGTAGCTCGCGGCCGCGTCGATGCACAACAGCCCGGCCGGTGGCATCAGCGCCGTCAGCTCGCTGGCCAGCTCGCGTTTGTCGAACAGGCCGCGGGCAGCAAATATGCGCGCCAGCACCGGATGAACGCCGCTCTGGCGCAGCATTTCGGCTTCGCGAAATGGATAGCTGCGGGTGGTAATGCGGGTCATTTGAAGAGTTTTCCCAATGTCGGCTTGATCCAGAAACGCGCCAGGGAATTTTTGCTGACGATGAATTCCAGCGTTCGGGTGCCGTGGGTAAACACCAGCGCCAGACTGGCGAGTCGACCCGACTTCAGCGCTTCGAGTGCTGGCAGGAACACCTCGGACTCCAGCCGCTGCAGCTGTGCCAGCCAGCTCGACCAGTCTGCCACCAGCGCCGGGCCAATCAGGCTGCTGTCGTAATGAAGGGCTTGGCTGGCCGCTGGCGCCATCGATGTCGACCAGGCCGGTGCGGATGCCAGCTGCCGCACGAGAGCGATCTCGGCCAGGGCCTCGGACCAGCCCGGCAAGGTGGCGATTCCCGGATAGCGCATCGGCTGCGCCGGAGCCGCCGCAGCGGGTGGCAAGGCGGCAGGCGTTGCCGCCCACAGCCAGAGCGAATTGACCGGCTTGACACCACGCGCTTCGCGTTGCTGGTTGACTGGATGGTCATGCCAGGCCATCTGGACTTCATTCTGCAACCGGCGCCAGTCGCGCTCGCCGGCGCCCTTGGGCAGCCAGATATCGATGTTGTGGCCGCTGGCCGCATCCGGCGTCGAGGTCGACAGATCGGCCCAGGCGTCGGCGCGCAGCAGCCAGGTGCTGGCGCTGGCATAACGCAGTGCGTGGCCGAATTCTTCAAACAAAGGGCGGGCGGTCTCGAACAGCGCGCGCGATTCCGGCTCGCTCAGCTCGAGCTGGCGCCGGTCTGCCAGCACCAGATGGTCGCGCGCCACATGCAGCTGCACGGGCGTGAGGACAAACCAGGTGCCGTCTTCCTTTTCCAGTGCGCAGGCGGCACGCACCGCCTGCGCCAGCGGCGGGCTGCTCGAGAGGCCATTTGCCGACATGCTCGCCAGGCCGAGCTGGCTTGCCAGCCAGGTTTCATGGGGCAGGGCGCGCGCATATTCATCATGGTCGGTTGCGACCTGCGATTTCGCCCGTGCGGTCAGCATGGACAGCGCCGGCGCGCGAACAGCACGCTGCAGGTCGGACGCCAGTTCGGAGGGGGGCAGGGCAAACGCAAGCAGGATGTCGAAATGATTCATGTCGAGATTGTAGGGCATGCGCGCCTGCCCGGCACGCACAGGCTTGCCATTCCAGCGGGCAGCGTTGCCATTGCACGGCCGGCTTGCCGGCCATGGCTGGCGGGCTTTCGCCTTATAATCGCACACCGACGCAAATCGTCGCCAGCGCGCGGGTCTGGCCTTTTCTTCGACAGCCTTCGCCTTCATCAGGAGCATTTCAGTGAGCATCATCAAGAACCTGCCGTTCGAGTGGCTGGTCGGCCTGCGCTATACGCGTGCCGGCAAGCGCAGCGGACGCAACAGCTTTATCTCTTTCATCTCGCTCATTTCGATGGCGGGCATTGCCCTGGGCGTGGCCGCGCTGATCGTGGTGCTGTCGGTGATGAATGGTTTTCAGAAGGAAGTGCGTGACCGCATGCTGTCGGTGCTATCGCACATCGAAGTCTCCGACGCCTACGGCGCCTTGCCCAACTGGCAGCAGACAGCCAGGGAAGCCTTCCAGAACAAGGAAGTCATCGGCGCGGCGCCCTATGTCTCCGGCCAGGCGCTGGTCACGCGCGACGATACGGTGCGCGGTGTGGCCGTGCGTGGTGTCCTGCCGGCTGAAGAACCCAAGGTTTCCGACGTTGCCAGCCAGGTCAGGCGTGGCGACTTCAATGCCCTGCGGGCGGGTGAGTTCAATGTTGTGCTGGGCGGTGAGCTGGCACGAATCCTGAAGGTTGGCCTGGGCGACAAGATCACCCTGATTGCGCCGCAAGGGCAGGTCACGCCGGCCGGTGTGATTCCACGGCTCAAGCAGTTCACCGTGGTGGGCATGTTTGAAGCTGGCCACTATGAGTTCGATTCGACCCTGGCCTTCGTCAATATCGAGGATGCGCAAAAGATGTTCAAGCTCGACGCACCGTCAGGCCTGCGGCTGCGCATCCGCGACATGCAGAAGGCGCCCGATGTGGCGCTGGAACTCTCGCGGGTCTTGTCGGGCGATCTGCTCATCCGCGACTGGTCGCGCCAGAACCGCAACTGGTTCGCTGCCGTGCAAACCGAAAAACGCATGATGTTCATCATCCTCACTCTGATCATTGCGGTGGCCGCATTCAACCTGGTCTCCACACTGGTCATGACGGTGACCGACAAACAGGCGGACATCGCCATTTTGCGCACCCTCGGCGCTTCGCCAGGTTCGATCATGAAGATCTTCATGATCCAGGGCGCACTGGTCGGCTTGATCGGCACCGCGATCGGGGTTGGCCTGGGCATTCTGGTGGCATTGAATGTCGACGTCATCGTGCCGTTCATCGAACGCTTGCTGCATGTACAGTTCCTGCCGCGCGATATCTATCTGATCAGCGCCTTGCCGTCCGACCTGCGCTGGCCCGATGTGTATACCATTGGCCTGGTGGCAGTGGTGCTGGCATTCGTGGCCACCATTTATCCGAGCTGGTGGGCGGCGCGTGTCAAACCTGCAGAAGCCTTGCGTTATGAGTGATGGAAAAACCATGGAAACCATGAATCGCAACGATGCCGTATTGACAGGCCTGGCGCCGGCGCCAGCGGGCGCTGCCGTTGCCGGCCTGCCGGCGCGGCGGGAGATTGTCCTGTCCTGCAGCGACCTGGGCAAGACCTTCACCCAGGGAAAATATTCGGTCAAGGTGCTCAGCGGCATCGATTTCGACATTGCCAAGGGGGAGCGGGTGGCTATTGTCGGCGCTTCCGGATCGGGCAAGTCGACCCTGCTGCATTTGCTGGGCGGGCTCGATACGCCCACTACCGGCAAGGTGAATCTGCTGGGCCAGGACTTTGCCCGCCTGGACGAGAAAAAACG